>CAIJEA010000355.1 GCA_903819605.1 uncultured cyanobacterium
AGCATTTTGTAATTCTGGCAGCACCACGCAGTTGACTTGCATACCATTGCGAAACTTGATCTAGCCCTGAAAGTTCGCTAATGGCAATACCGTTATGCCCACTCTCTTTTCCAGAGCTATGGATATATTCGTCATTACCTATATAGATACCTACATGCGTCGCCTTTACTGGTGTTCCAAAAAATATGAGATCGCCGATTTGAATTTTGTCTAAAGATACTCGATCTCCAAATGCCTCTTGTTGATATGCATCACGGGGAATCCAAATACCACTCGCCGCAAAGGCAGCTTGCATTAAGCCCGAACAATCATAATTTGGTGAAACCGTTCCACCCCAGAGATATTGATTTGGCGTTGCCATAGCTTGCTGGATAAAAGCAATTACTGCGGGTAGGCGATCGCTAATTTCTCTAGCACTTAAAACTGGCGGCAAATTATCAATAAAACTCTGGCGATCGCTTGGCTCTAACTTCTCTAAATCTTGGCGATCGAGCAACCCTTCATAGTCATCTTCAAGTAGTTTAATTTTGTGGAAGCTTGGCGCAGCATCAATAGCATCAATAACTTGTAAATATCTCCCCTTTGCCATCTGCGTTGCTAGGCGATCGAGTTTTGGCGAATCATAAATATTAATGTCAGCCAAACTGCGATAGATCATAGCTAGATTCCAAGTGTATGTTTTAAAGCTTTATCAATATCGGCAGTGGGAAGCGAGCCAATAATATTGTAAATCGCAGAAATACTGACCGTTGTGAGATTGTCCGTCATTACCACTGAATCAGTCAGTAAACCTGATTGTTTACCAGCGATCGTATTTAATAGAACCAAGACGCGGCTAGGATGAATGCTCCTAATAATACGACTGGTGATCATTGCCACTACAACCTGTGGCAAACCTGTTTGCAAGTTATTAGCTTGGACAATTAGCGCTGGTCTTGTTTTTGCCGTAATCAGATCTGAGTTGGGGAAAACGACGAGAGCAACGTCTCCACGTTTAATGTTTTTTTGCAGCATCGTAATGATCGTAAATACTCATTTCGGGACTATCCCACTCTTCTGCAAAGGTCACTAAACTGGAGCGTAATATCTGCGCTTGTATCTTATTAATGCCAAGGGATTCTAAGTCAAGTTCACCAGAATTTAAAAACGTAACAATGACTCTCGTGCCATCTGGTATGCCTGTAGGTAGATCGGCAATCTTGATCTGTCCATTACGGTATAAACCTTCAAAACTTGTGAGCATAGCAAGCTATTCCATGAATCTTGGAGCGGATTTATCTTTAAAGATACCAAAGTCCAAGCCCAAAATTTAGAGGCGGCGCGAAGTGCCGTCTCTAATTTTGGACTTTCAGCGCTTATTAAAAACAAATAGTACGAACTACGGGTTGCAATATCATACTTTGCTGCTAGTATGTGTGCATCAAATTTGAAAACTAAAAAAGTGAGCTAGCAATAGCCGTGACCGTGCAGCTTCCCCCCCTTCCCGAAATTCATCACCCTAAGATTCAGGCGCTTTTCCAGAAGAGCGATCGCGAACTCGTGACGCTATTTCAAAGACATCCTGAAGAGGGTCAATTTTTTGCGGCGATTTTTTGTCGCTATGGACAAGTGCTGTATACCTTGATCGGCACTGCTACGCGATCGCCTGTGCAGTCAGACTATTTATTTGTTAAGACTTGGGAATATATCTACCACGAAATGCGAGTGCTAGATTTGCGGGTGACAACTCCGCGCCTATCTTTGCAAAGTTGGCTAATCAATATTGCCGCAATGATGATTAATCGAGCTGAAGTGCCTCCTGTTGAAGAGATCCAATATTCGCTCAAAGATACACCACCTGTGTTTTGGTGCTACCTTAATCAAGCCCTAAATCAAATGGCTGGTAACCTACGTCTGATACTATTGTTGTCTCAAACTTTTCAGTGGAGCCATACGCGTATCGCTGCCTACTTACATGCTGAAGGCGAAAACATCTCTGCTAGTGATGTTAAGCAGCTTCTAGTCAAGGCTTATCATGCCTTGGAAGATGCCCTTCCCGAAGATATCCGAGACATTTACCTAGCTCAAACCGCCGTTACTGCCTGAGGTAAAGATCATGCAAACATTGAGTCCCACCATTTCTCCAACAATCGCTCCAACGATCGCCAAAAAAGGCAATAACGCAGAAACTGATTTTCTGCCTGAGATCGCGCAGTCTTCAGTCATGCAAACAGCGTTGGCTGGTTTGGATGCGAGCCTCAATGACGAGCTAGATCGCTATCGCCATTGGCAGGCAAATGGTCAAACGATATCTTATCTCAATCCTTTTAGACCTCGCGCAGTCTCTACACAGTCAATCTGGACTTCGCCAAGTTTGTCTGAAGCTTTATCACCGATCGCGCCACCTACAGAATCTAATAGCGATCGGCGGACTATTCAAATGCCAGTGATGCCACCTTTGGGCACAACTACATCGCCATCAATCAATATTTCTTCAGCCGAGTTACACAATTATAGGGGGTTAGGAGATCTCGAAAACCTAGTAAATACGGGCAATTTAGGTTTAGATGAAACTTCATCCTATGCTCAAAATTTGAACGGTTATGCGAGCAACGGAATGGACTTTGAGTCTCCAACGATGGCAAAGATTCCTGTGCCTGATGATGACGAGATTTTACAAAACTTTGCAAATGATTACGCAGATCACTACGCAGATAATTATCAGCAGGCGGGTCATCAAGAAGAGCAAGTTCCTAGTCCTATTGCCGAAAAAAATGCATTACGTAGTTTGATGAATCCAGTCGGGATTATTTCACTATTACTATTGCTATTTTCTAGTGCCGCGATCGGTTATCTATTAGTCGATCCATCTGGAGTAATGAAACTTTTTAAGCCAGAACAAAAGCCTAAAGCCGCTCAAACGGATACCACAAATGAAGATTTAGGCAGCGATATTAATTTACAAAATCAGCAGAAATCTAATTCATCCTTATCTTTTGTTCCTTTTGCTGGTGACAAAACGCAAGCCAATCAAACTATGGATAGTTTGACTAAAAATAGTAAGACGCTAAATTCTCTCGTCTCAAAAAATACGTTAAACAATTCCACAAAATCATCCAATCTATTCGCACCCAGTAGCACTTTTGTGCCCAGTGCACCATTGAGAACAGTGCCATCAAATTCATTCCCAACGTCTTCATTCTCAGCATTGCCTCCAGCATTAGCACCACTGGATAATAGCTATTCTGCACCTGTTCGCAGAAATATTGAAGCTCCATCCACACCATCCTCTAGCCAGCCTACTACACGTACTTCTCCAAGTCGTTCTAATAGTTCAGCGCGATCTACTACCTCTGATGCAGCCACTGCACGCTCTAGCAATCCAGCACCAGCACCTACGGCTGCTTACGTCGCTCCTAGCGTTCCTGATTATGTTGCTCCCCGTAGTAATACCGCAGTCAAGTATGCTGCACCTTTATCATCTGCTCCAACTTCTACGGCTCCAAGTAGCTATCGTGTAGTTGTTGAGAATAGCTATGCCGCTAGTGCTCAACAAATTGAACGTGATGCCTATGTGCGTCCAAGCGATGGGCAAGTTCAAGTTGGTTCCTATCGCGATCAAAATGCTGCTCAACAGCGCATTGAACAATTGCGCCGTCAGGGTATTCCTGCCAGAATTGAATAAAGCTTATTGTGTCGCACTCCAAGCTTCACAATGAAAGATTAATTTCAAGACGCAAAAATGTATGCAAATTTTTTACGATGCGATCGCTTGTGGTTTGTTAGCAGCCTTAACATGGATGGGATTGGTGTGGATGTCACCCGATCGCCCGATTGAGTCTGGGAAAAGCTGGGTACAGGGTGTTGCTACTGTTGCGATCGCTAACATATTGCTTTGGCTTGTGCTATCAGTTTTGGGTTTACGACTTATTCCTCTATGGGCAATTGTTTTTGTGATTGTTAATGCGGCGATCGCCCGTTTAATATTCCCTCTTTGTGAAGGTATAAAAATTCCCAACATTTGGGCATTGCTGATTCATCCTGTAGCGATCGCTGTGATGAGTGTTCTGCTAGGCGGGGCTGTTGGTCTTTTATAGTAATTACCGAACGGAAGAACCACAAGAAAAATTTTGAAAGCGTTGCTTCGCAACGCTTTCAAAATTTTTCTTGGTTTGGTTGTAAGCACAAAGCGCTGTAGGTTGTTAGCCCGCCACTCTAGCAGAAAAATTTAGGAACATTAACATAATCCCAAAGGCTAACATTCCCACCGCAAAAACTGATAGTGCGTTAGTAAATTGCTCTGAGAACTGCATTACCTCAGCGGCAATTACTTCTGGGGTTTTGTAGCGATCGGCCCACCAGAAATAGCTGAACATGAATGCAACTCCTAAAAACAGGATTACAAATAGAGTGAAACCAATCAAAGGGGTATACACCATATATCCTCCAACTCCTTGTTGTGATTTAATCTAACATCAGTTCGATGATCTTTCGCGATTTGAGCAGTGCGAGGCAAGACACAAACCTCATCGATTCGACTTAAGTTAAGCAAGTCTAAATACCTAACTATTTAGATGATTTTAGTCTAAGCAAGGTTAGAGTTTAGATGGTAGCGATCGCTACTAGCCCAAGTTACGTTAATCTTGTTTGCCTGTCTAGCTTTGGAGTTCAGTAGTATTTGAAGATTTGTTGCAATCTCTCAAGTAGCGGGTTCACTTTTCGGGCAATTTTGCTGCAATTTTAGGGCTTGGAGAAAGCGATCGCCATCCATTCCTCAATTTGTTCGCGATCGCATACTGTCAGACCTGTTTCACTCATTGCTGCGGTAATATCTTCTTCGCGATCGCTGGTATAGCCTGCGGTAATTAAGATGCCTGAATGAGTTGTCGTGGAACGTAAAGCTTTGTAAAACTCGGCGGCGAGGGAAATATGTACTCGCGCAAAGATATTTGCCACGATCAGATCGAATTGTCCTTCGGCGGCGATCGCGGGAACTGACTCGACATGATCGCCACCCATCCAATGTCCTAATTGGCTAGCACTGCCGAGGCTGCCACACATTGCTGTGACTTTTTGGGTGACTTGATTGCGTACTACAGCGTCTTGAGTTGCCGAGACTGCTACAGGGTCGTTATCGATCGCCAAAACGGTTGCACCTAACTTTGCCATAGCGACGCTGAGAATTCCTGACCCTGAGCCAAGATCGAGGGTGTTAAGTTCTGGTTTAATATGACGTTCTAGAAGACGTAAACTAAGAATCGTGGCGGGATGAAGTCCACTACCAAAGGCAAGGCTATTTTGCAATCGCAAGATAATTTCTTGAGGATTTTCAGGTTCGTAGGCTGACTCAGAGGATAGAATCACAAAGCGATCGCCAATCTTCCTAATTAAAGAGTTTTCTAGATTTTTTTCTATTTTAGGAGGCTTGCAATCAACAATAAAAGTTTGTAATTCACTAGTCATTCCTGTGCGATGTAAGGGCATTAGAATTTTGGCGATCGCTTCTATCCGTTGATGAATCCGCTCATCTTCGGGTAAGTACATTTGAATCGTAAATGTCCATTTTGCTTGGCGATCGCTATATTCGCGAATATGTATATCTTCAGCAGCGATCGCATTAGCGAGTAATGTACATACCCAATCCACAGCTTCATTGGTAGTATCGAGACTCAGTTCTATCCATGACATAATTATTTCCTTTCTTATTGCAGATCTCTAGCAACCTCACCCCTAGCCCCTCTCCTTTTAAAGGAGAGGGGAATAAGAAAAATAGCTTTCTCCCCTTCTCCTTTCAAGGAGAAGGGGCTGGAGGATGAGGTGCATTATTTTTATTGTGGTTGATGACAGGTGATGCAATGGAATGCACCGCCACCTAAGAGAATATGTTTTGCAGAAAGCCCGATCGCTTTGCGAGTTGGGAAATGCTTGGCGATTTCTTGGACTGCGAGATCGTCATTTACAGAACCATATATAGGAATGATTACGCTGTCATTAGAGATGTAGAAATTCAGATAACTGGCTGGCATAATTTCGCCTTCATCATCAAGAACGAGATTCGGTGATGGAATCTTAATTACATTCAATTTGCGGCC
>CAIJEA010000356.1 GCA_903819605.1 uncultured cyanobacterium
CTGGTATTGGTATTTCCCCAGAGGATATTAGTAAATTATTTCAACCATTTGTACAAATTGACAGTAACTTAAATCGTCAGTACACAGGAACGGGACTAGGTTTGAATTTAGTAAAAAAACTAGCAGAGCTTCATGGAGGGCGAGTGTGTGTTGAAAGCTGTATTGGTAAAGGCAGTTGTTTTACTGTGAGGTTGCCCTACGAAGTCAACTACAACGCTTTTCACTCAAATTTAAACCAAGGAAAAACTTGAAAGTATTCCCAAACAACGTTTTCAAGCTTTTCGGTAGTGTATCACATTTGTTGGAAGGTTCAAGAGGATTGAAAGAAAAACTCATATCTATTGATAAACAAACCGATGGCAATATCGTGCATCACAATGGATTTAGAAAAGCAAATCGTCTTTCTAGCTAAACGCTTAATCCGAGTTCGCAAAGACCGAAATAGGCAATTATATTTTTTAGACAATTGCTTGCATTTGCATTGCCAAATCAAAAATTTCAGCGAAGGTTTGCGCGATCGCCGCTTGCACTTTTACAAACTCAATATCTGGGACAAACTGATTAAGATTACATACTTGGCAATCGGTAATTCCACAGGGAACAATGCGATCGAAGCCTGATAAGTCCATATTTACATTAAGTGCAAAGCCATGCATCGTAATCCATTGACTGACTTTGATACCGACTTGAGCGATTTTTTGATTTTGACCAGCATTATCGATCCAAACGCCTGTTAATCCCTGAATGCGATTTGAAGGAACATTAAATTTAGCTAGTACTTGAATAATTACTTCTTCGAGTTGTCTCAAATACCAATGCAGATCGTGCTGATGGCGATCGAGATTCAGAATTGGATAGGCGACTAACTGCCCGATCGCATGGTGCGTAACTTCACCACCACGCTCAATGCGATGGCACTCAATATGAGGATCTTCAGGACTAAATTTTAAAAACTCTAAACTAGATCCCTGACCGAGCGTATACACAGTAGGATGTTCGACCAGCATTAACACATCAGGTAAATTTCTTCCCTCACGTCTTGCTTGTTTGCGCTCCTCAACGAGATCTTTTTGCCATTGCCATGCAGTTAGATAGGGAATCGGGCGATCGCTTTGGTAGAGCAAACAGGTTCGGCGCATATCAAAATCCTAAGTAACTTAAAGAAAAAGCACCTGAAAGGTGCTTTTTTCTCTAAGTATAGAACGCACAAAGCGATCGCTATAGGTTAGAACGGAAATCTAGGCAAACTAGGAATTGGAATACTCGGTGTGGGAATACTAGGAAGCGAAATTGGGAAATTCACACCGGGGAATAGTCCATCAAACACAGCTCTAACTTTGTCTATACCAGGGATTTGATTAGTAAATCCTTCAAATAAATTTCCTTTGAGGAGACCAACAAATTCATTTTCTGAAAGCTTCTGAATTATTCCTAATACACCTCCGTTATCTAATTCAACTTTTTCACCAGCTTTTAAAACAATTTCATCTGGTTGGTTAGTGGGCTGTGCACTAGAATCAACTTTGAGAATGGGTTTATCATTGGCTGGGAAGGAATTCAGAGGATCTAAAGGACGTGGGTTTTGAGGATTATCTTGAGGAAAAGAATTGTTGATACTTGATGGGGCAGTAAATTGCTTAACTTGAGATGTAGTAAAAGAACTAGTGTTGCTCTGACTTGATGGCTTATTAGTAGGTTTAGTGTTAGGTGATGGTTTAGTAGTAGGTTTGGTGCTAGGTGTTGAACCATTATTTTCATCAGTCAGTGGGGTAGCATTACGTTTGACAACTACTACACCTTCTAGCACCTTAACCTGTTGATTGCCTGACTCATCCACTTCTAACAAATAGGTTGTGCCGCGTACACCCGTAGTAATGCCAGAGGAACAAGCATTAATAGCTCCATTGATTAAAATAGTTCCTTGCTGAAGGCGAGCACATTGACCAATATTCAGGACAGAATTAGCAGATAGCCGCGCTACCGCGCCTGTGTTAAACAAAAGCGCAGTTCTTGAATTTCCTGTTCTTACTTGTTGTTGCTGGCTTGCCACCTCATTGATATAAGCTCGCTGATTTTGAATAAAAACTTGATCGCCATCGAGGATTTCCTGTACAGTTGCTTGAGTTGATTGGGCAGATGCAGGAGCAAGTTGCGGAGCAGCTAAAGCAAAAATGCATAAACCTACAAAGAAAAAGGTAACTTGCTTTTGTCGTTGAGACTCTTTAAAAAAATTACGGAAAAAGTGCTGAAAAAAATCCCATAAAAACATATCTAATTGTTCTCCCTTATTGAGCTTGAGGCAGGGTTTAATGAATTGAAGGCTGCGTCCCAATTTCTCGATCGCTAATCGCAAAGACAGTTACATTATGCAAAAGGTTTCACCAACGTCTGAATTCATCAATAGCAACGCGGCAATTTCCATTGATCGGGTAAGTTATCAAACTAAATTTCTCACACTTTTGACGAATATTTCAGTAGCGATCGCCCAAGGCAGCAAAACTGCGCTAATTGGCGCAACGGGATCGGGAAAAACGACATTCTTACGCTTGCTCAATCGTTTAACCGATCCTTCAGTCGGGACTATCTCCCTAAACGGTAAAAATATTCAAGAAATCCCCATTCAAGCTTTACGGCGGCGCGTGATGCTTGTGCCACAGGAGCCAAGCTTATTAGGCATGACTGTGCATGAAACGCTTAGCTATCCTCTGAAGCTCCAAAATCTGTCCCAAAGTGAAATTGATGCGCGATCGCAAAAATGGATTGACAAATTGCAAATCGATCGCAAGTTACTCAATCGCTCAGAGCTAGAGCTATCCCTCGGTCAAAGACAATGGATTGCGATCGCCAGAGCTTTAATTATGGAGCCAGAGGTAATCTTGCTAGATGAGCCGACTTCAGCATTAGATCGGGGTTTATCACATTTGCTGCTAGATACCTTAACCGAGCTAACGCAGTTATCACAGCCTGTAACCGTAGTCATGATTAACCATCAACTCGATCTAGTGCAAACATGGTGCGATCGCCTCATTTGTCTGCATAAGGGGGAATTAGTGCAAGATGCTGAAGCAAGTCTCATTAATTGGCAAGAGATTGATGATTTATTGAGACGCAATGCTAGTTCAGGTCAAGACGCTGAATCAGAGGATGATTGGACTTAATGAGCCAAGCTCATCACTGAATTACCTGTTAATTTGCCATCTTCCATTTGCACGATGCGATCGGCGACATCTAAAATGCGATTGTCATGGGTGACGAGCAAAATCGTGCAGCCCTGCTCCTTGGCTAGGGTTTGCATCAAGTTCACCACATCGCGCCCAGATTTACTATCTAGCGCTGCTGTCGGTTCGTCGGCTAACACTATTTTTGGATGGCTAACGAGCGCACGAGCGATCGCTACCCGTTGCTTTTGTCCACCCGACAGATCGTCAGGATAATAATCTAAACGATTGCCAAGTCCCACATGATCGAGCATCGCAGCAGCGCGATCGCGCATTTCTTGCAGTGAAAGATGATTATGCAATTCCAGCCCCATCTTCACGTTTTGCAAAGCCGTTAAACTATGGTGCAGGTTATGGGCTTGGAAAATATAGCCATTATTGCGCCGAGCGAAGGTTAGAGCGTCAGCATTAGCTCCGCATAGTTCTTGTCCTAAGACTTTTAAACTTCCCTCTTGAGCCGAACGCAAACCGCCGCTTAAGGTCAATAATGTGGTTTTGCCTGAACCTGAGGGGCCAGTCATGATGACAATTTCGCCTGCATGGATTTCCAAATTAATATCAAATAGAACCTGCTTGCGTAATTGTCCATGTCCAAAGAAATGATTGAGATTTTGGACAGTGATCACAGGGGCTTTAGTTGGATTGCGATCGCGCTCATGGGCTATTAATGTTTGCATGGGTTTGTGTAGGGATGTTGGGTTGTAAAAAATCTGGTTTTAGAACCTATTTAAGAATTGCTTTAGATTCCCCCCAGCCCCCCTTAAAAAGGAGAATCAAATTCTTCCCCCTTTTTAAGGGGGATTGAGGGGGATCTCCTAGAGCTTTTGACCGCAGAAAGTAATTCTTAAATGGTTTCTTAAACTAACTGATTGCGAACGGCAAAAACTGCGGCTTGGACGCGATCGCTTACGCCCAGTTTGTTGAAAATTCCATTGACATGGGACTTAATCGTATTGGGACTGAGATAGAGATTAGAAGCAATTTGAGGGTTACTCATGCCCTCGACAATCATGGTAAGTACTTCAAATTCTCTTTCCGAAAGCTTAAAGCGATAGGAGTCTGAATAGCGAGGCTTAGCTAGCGAAGATAGGGATGCCATAATCGTGATTCCTTATTTGTGAATCCTTAAGATCGAGAAGTTTTTAAAACATATCAGCAGGGTCAGCGGATTGCAGGCGGCGCGTAGCGATCGCCCCCGAAAGAACACACATAGCAACAGTGAGAAGGAAAACCGTAGTAGCTCTTGCTGTAGTCATGGCGATCGGTAAGGCGGTTGCCCCTGCGGCGAGGCTATATAACCCAATCGGGATAATCACCCCTGGAATAAATCCCAAGAACGCGAGAATGATTGCCTCTTCAAAAACGATCGCTAGCAAATATTGATTGCGATAGCCCATCGCTTTAAAGGTGGCGTATTCCTTAATGTGGCTATTAACATCGGTGGATAGAACTTGATAAACAATTACCACCC
>CAIJEA010000357.1 GCA_903819605.1 uncultured cyanobacterium
CACGCTGCGCGTGCGCCACAAGTTTTAGGGTTTTATATTTAATTTTGCTCAGATGCTTAGTTCATTTTTATAGTGAGTCGCTAATCTTCCTTTAGACTAGGGAAGATAAAAAACTTTTATAAAATCCTGAAAAACTTTGAATAATTCATTAAAAGGGAGAATGCTACTCTCCCATAACTTTGATGTTTCACCAGACATTTTGCCAGTCCTCAGTCTTGAGGAGCTTGCTTGGGATGCCACGATCGCCTCAAAAACAGCCAAAGCAATTTTTAAAGTTGAATTTTATATGAATGGACTAAAAAATAATGGATAGCGATCGCCAAGCCCAAATAGAGAATTTATTTCGTAGTGGTTCAGTGTTCGATCGCAAGCTGATCTTAGATGAACTAGCCCAATGCCCAGCCGATATTGCTGTACCAATTTTTCAGAGACTTGCCTCAGGCTCAGATTTTCTATGTCGCCGCTTTGCTGTGATGGGTTTAGGGAACCACCCTACTGATGAATCCTTTCAAGTGCTTACGGGTCTGTTAGATCGGGAGGCGGATGATAATGTTCTAGCGGAGATTGCCAATACCCTGTTTGATTTTGGCGATCGCTCTCTTCCTTTGTTACGAGATTTGTTTGCGCGAAATCAGAACTGGCTCATTCGTCAAACAATTATCTCAATTTTTATGGACAGCGATCGCGAAGATATTTTGCTCGAAATTATTCGTCAGGCTTTACTCGATCCGACTCAAACAATCAAAGAAACCGCAATTTTGGCATTGGGGCAATTGCTAAATGGTCAGTATGAAGAAGAAGCCTTAGATCTACTCACCGAATTAACTAATGCTGAGTTTTGGAGCGATCGCTTGCGAACAGCAACTATACTTAGGAGATCGTCAAATCCCAGAGCAAAATTATTACTTGCCAAATTGCGCCAAGACGAAAATCATTCTGTCGTTGCTGCCGCACTGGAGTCTGACTTGCTCTAAAGCTGATAATTCTTACCTATAGCGATTTTCAGTGGACATAAGTACTTGTGCAAAATAAATTACCCAAACTCGTAAAGTTGCGCCACTGCGGGACGCAACTTTACGAGTTTGGATGTGTAATTAATTATGTACATCTACTTAGTGACGATCGACGTGCATTACTAATTATTCGCTGGGAAGGGAGTATCTTTTCTTAAGTATTTTCAGCTTAGATAATTTGTTCTCAGATACATCTTTACGGAATACTTATAGCGATTATTGAAATAAAATATTTTGAGTGCATTCGTAGAAATGCGCTCCAGAGGATGAGTTTGATATGACAAGTTTAGAAATTGATTCTGATAGCACAAATTTCAGCGTTTATGGAAGTCGCCGAATCATTGTTGAGTATACAGGTGGGCAGCACACAGGATGCATGGAGCAACTTATACAGTTAATGTACCCTATAGCTCCCTTTCAAAAAAACTGCAAACAATTCATCGCTTCGGCGGCAAGATCATCAATGTATCTATTCCTCATCTTCAGCTTGATGTAGCTAAGATTGACGCTAAACAATTTGTTCATGAGGTTCATGAGCAAATCACTGAGGTCATTCCTGAAGAAATTCCTGCGATCGCAGTTGAACATTCTATTATTGAGACTTCAGATATTCCTATAGAAATAATTTCTCAAGAGACTTCAGAAATAAATTCAGAATCTATTCATGTAAATATTTCTCAACTGATTCCTGATATTATTTCCGAAAGTATCCCAGCCACAGAGTTGCCAGCAGTCTCTACTAAGAAGAAAAGAACCGTCTCTGAGACAACAGCTAAACCAAAAAAGCCTAAAGCAGCTACCAAAAGTAGCCATGGTTTTAATAAGCCAGAGAGCGCCACTCAAACTCAAGAACAATTAGCATCTGAGCCAGTTATTATTTCTCATCAAGTTGCAGATACTTCGTTTGAGGATATTATAGAGATAAGGATTGGAACTAGTCCTGAGCATAACCTTGAGCTTATAGCCGAGATTATGCCAGAGATTAATTTAAAAGAAATCCCTGCAATTGCCCTAAGTACAGTCACAGAAAAAGTTGATGAAGCGATTTCAGCGCCTATCACCGAACCTTTGGTTGAGAGTTTACCAAATAACATTCTTGAAGCAATTGCTGAAAATAGCTTTGAAGCAAATATGCTAACTGCTCCATCTACAGAACTGATCAAAACTACTGCATCATTGCCTAAATCGAAAAAGCCAAAAAGCTCAAGTAAATCAGGCAGTGGTTTTAACAAGCCTAAAGATAATACCAAGGAAAAAAAATCACCACGGAAGCCGAAAAGTTAATGGAAATTTGGGAGTTTGTAGAAAATCGATTGGGCATTGGCGATTATACTGAGCTACTTAAATTGAGCTACTTAAATCTGTTTTCGCTTGTTTTTCGCAAAAGTGACATGCTCCCAAGTATCTTCCCATGGTTAAATACAGTAATAAACTTTGAACGTTAAAATCTCAGAATTTATTACTGTATTCACTTTAACCTGACATTATGTGTGGAATTGTTGGCTACATCGGACATCGCTCGGCAAATGAGGTCTTAATCTCAGGGCTACGTAAGCTGGAATATCGCGGTTATGACTCCGCAGGCGTGGCAACAATTCCCTATGGCGATCGCAGTTTGCATCGTATTAGAGCAAAGGGCAAGTTGATCCAACTCGAAGAAAAATTAAATGCTGATACCGCACCTCAATCACCAATCGGCATCGGTCACACGCGCTGGGCAACCCACGGCAAGCCTGAGGAGCATAATGCTCATCCGCACACCAACACCAATGGTAATCTTGCTGTAGTCCAAAACGGCATCGTTGAAAATTACCACATTCTCCGCACTGAACTAAAACAACTTGGGCATGTTTTCGTTAGTGAGACAGATACAGAAGTAATTCCCCATTTAATCGCCGAATTTCTCACCCAGTTGGATAAGCAAGGCAATATTATCCCTGAAAAATCACCTTCAGTGCTATTTGAAGCAGTGCGCTTAACGGTCGAGAAATTGCAAGGTGCTTACGCGATCGCGGTTATTCATGCCGATTATCCTGATGAATTGGTGGTAGTCCGTCAACAAGCACCGCTAGTTATTGGAATTGGTAAAGATGAGAATTTTTGCGCTTCCGACACACCTGCGTTAGTTGCCTATACACGTACCGTGATTCCTTTAGAAAATGGGGAAATCGCGAGACTAACTAGAGAATCTGTACAAGTGTATAACGCCAAAGGCGATCGCCTCCGCCGACAACCCCAAACTCTCAACTGGAATCCAACTATGGTTGAGAAACAAGGCTTTAAACACTACATGCTCAAAGAAATCTATGAGCAACCGGGGGTATTTAGAACTGGACTTGCGAGTTACATTAGCGAAGCCAATAAGATTCAGTTAGGTCTACCGACAGGTTTTACCGATCAAATTGAACGGGTAGAAATTATTGCTTGCGGAACTAGTTGGCACGCTTCTCTAGTTGGCAAGTATTTGCTAGAGCAAGTTGCAGGCGTTCCTACTAGCGTCCAATATGCTTCCGAATATCGCTATTCACCACCTCCTTCTTTAAAAAATACCCTCGTAATCGGTGTAACCCAATCGGGGGAAACTGCGGATACTCTCGCCGCTTTAGAATTAGCAAAATCGAGAGGCGATCGCTGCCTTGGCATTACCAATCGTACCGAAAGCTCTATTGGTCGCATTGCTGATGCTGTAATTGATACTCAAGCAGGAATTGAGATTGGTGTGGCGGCGACAAAAACCTTTGTGGCTCAATTGCTAATGTTCTATTTACTAGCTTTAGAATTAGGGCTTGCGAAAGAGAATCTTTCAGAAGAGAGAACTCAAGATCTCATCGAAGGATTAAGACAACTTCCCGCTTATATGGAGCGAATTCTTGAAAGCCAAGAGCGTTATATTGAAGATCTTTCGCGTCAGTTTACGCATACTAAAGATTTTATTTTCCTCGGACGAGGGATTAATTTCCCGATCGCTCTCGAAGGAGCGCTCAAACTCAAAGAAATTAGCTACATCCATGCTGAAGGATATCCCGCAGGTGAGATGAAACATGGTCCGATCGCTTTGCTTGATGAAGATGTACCTGTCGTAGCGATCGCAACTCCTGGTAGTGTTTATGAGAAGGTTCTCTCTAATTCGCAAGAAGCGAAGGCTAGAGATGCAAAACTGATCGGTGTTGCACCTCTCGACGATCCTGCGGCTCATGAGGTGTTCGATCATATTTTACCAATCCCCATAGTTGATGAGATTTTCTCACCGATACTCACGGTAATTCCATTACAACTGTTGGCTTACCATGTGGCGGCGCATCGTGGCTTAGATGTCGATCAACCTCGAAATCTCGCCAAATCTGTCACAGTTGAATAGATCAAAAAGGAGCCATGCTAGATTTTTTATTTTCCAAATGAGTATGTACTGATTTGGAAAATAAAAAGTTTAGGACTTACGCAAAAAACGACTTGAAATCCCCATTTCATCGTATGAGCAATTTATGAATTTATGAATTGCTCATACATTTCATTCTTTTACGTATGTCCTAAAGTCAACTACACTAAAGGTTTGGGAGCTTTCTTTTAGCCTACGGTGCAGTAAAAATTGTGATAGCACTTTGTACTGAAATTGGAGCTGAAATTTTTTATGGACAAATATAATCGTCGAAAATTTTTGCTTCAGGCTCGGAACTTGACCTATGCAGGTGCAACAAGTTGGCTTTGTGGATGTGGAGGTGCATTTAGTAAAGAATCCATAGCCAATCAATCTCCAAATAGTAGCGAAGATAAACAGCAGATTATTGTCATTGGTGCAGGCATCGCAGGTATCACTGC
>CAIJEA010000358.1 GCA_903819605.1 uncultured cyanobacterium
AAGCTCTAAAACCCTTGATATCAATCACAAATTTCAATAGATAAGGGTCACATCTATATTTTCAATTTTCGACGAAACTAATTCTTGTAGAACTATTTGCTAAGTAAAAGCTAACTCCATGAATAACAAAAGTGTCATCAGAAATCTCGTTAACCGTGCACTTCTTGTCAAACGTCTTACCCCCGAAATTGAAAACTTGATTAATCAAGAACTTACAGAGCAAGGTCACATTACTGACCCAGACTATGAAGCTCTGGAATATCTGATGAAAGCAGTTGATCAAGGCAAAGTGAGCCAAGTTAGCTAATAGTATTCGAATAATGGGCTTTTTAGTGCTAAAGCTGTAGACTAGAAATGCAAAATTTGAAGTCTTGCATGTATGGGCTTTTTGACCTATTTACGGCCGCGCTATCAACTTCGAGCAGTATTTCGTCGGCTAGTTTATTGGTTTTTCTTTTGTGTCGTAACTGTACTGATTGCGATTGGAACGGCCACTTGTCAATCTCAGTCAGGAATAGTTCCCTCACTACCGCAGCATCCCAACATTCAAGTATTTTTTAATCAAAATCAAGCAGCTCGATATACTGACCCGTACCGCAACATTGAACGTCTTGGTGATAACCTCGAAAGGGTATTAATTGACAACGTCAATAAAGCCAAAGTCAGTCTTGATATTGCTGTCCAAGAATTCCGTCTACCTAACATCGCCAAAGCAATCATTGATGCCAAATTACGTGGTGTAAATGTACGGCTCATTCTGGAAAATAACTACAGTAAGGCGTGGAGCGAATTTACACCAGCACAAATTGAGAAACTGAATGCCCGCGATCGCGATCGCTATAAAGAATTTCAAAAATTTGCTGATATCAATAACGACGGTCAATTGAGTGAAGATGAGTTAGACCGTCGGGATGGATTACGGTTGATTAAAGCTGCCAATATCGCTTGGATCGATGATACTGCTGATGGCTCAAAAGGCAGTGGACTGATGCACCATAAATTTATGGTGATTGACGAACAGACTGTTTTGTTTGGTTCGGCAAACTTTACGATGAGCGACATTCATGGAGACTTTACAAAGCCTGAAACAAGAGGGAATGCTAATAACCTCATGAGGATTGATAGCCGAGAACTAGCCACTCACTTTAAAAAGGAATTTAACATCATGTGGGGAGATGGTCCTAATGGTAAACCCGACAGCTTGTTTGGTTCTAAAAAACCCTCTCGTAAAATCGAGTTTTTATTAGTTGGTGGAGCGCAAATCCGACTCAAATTTTCTCCAGATCCAGAAGATACGGCAAGAGAGCAGACCAGTAATGGACTGATAGCCACTGCGATCGCGGGAACTAAAAAAAATGTTGATATGGCGCTATTTGTTTATTCCGATTCATTTATTTCTACTATCCTCGAAGAGCGTCAACAGGATAATGTTCAAATTCGGACATTAGTTGAACCTCAATTTGCCTATAGAGATTACTCATCTACTCTCGATATGTGGGGATTGCAGTCCACTCAAGATTGCAAAACAGGGAAAAGCAGCGCATGGAAACAGCCACTTAAAACTGTTGGAGTTCCTAATCTAGTCTCAGGGGATACATTGCACCATAAGTTTGCAATTCTCGATCGCGATTTAATTGTTACAGGTTCACATAATTGGACAAACGCTGCAAACTATACCAACGATGAAACTTTAGTTGCGATCCAAAATGATACCGTAGCAGCCCATTACCAGAGAGAATTCGATCGCCTGTACCAAGATGTGACCCTTGGACCTACTGCCAAATTAGTCCAAGCCAGCTCTAAAAGTTGTTCTGACCGAGTTAAAGTCAAGCCAAAGCCAAGTTTTGAAGAATTAGATTTTCAAACATAACCTCAAAAATAAGAAAGGAGAGTAAAGTCGTATAGAACCCATTTGATATCTTAAGATAAAGACAAAAAGGGTTGACAAATGGGATATACAAGTGATTTAAGCGACAAAGAATGGGAGATCATCGAACCTCTATTACCAAAGAGAAAGAAAACAAGACCACCAGAATGG
>CAIJEA010000359.1 GCA_903819605.1 uncultured cyanobacterium
AGCACCACAACTCTCTTCTGGGTTTTTTGTTTTATTTTTTGCCGCCGCCTTGGTTTTTCAGACGATAGGTAATGCGTCCCTTCGTCAAGTCATAAGGTGTTAGCTCGACCTTAACGCGATCGCCTGGCAGAATTTTGATGTAATTACGACGGATCTTGCCCGAAATATGAGCAAGCACATTAAAGCCATTATCGAGAGTAACTCGAAACATAGCATTAGGAAGCGACTCAGTCACTGTCCCTTCCATTTCAATAGAATCTTCTTTTGACAAACAAACTCTCCAAAATTCAGTGTAAGTTCTATATATTTAGATATTTTTACGAAGCTTGACTTTATGAAAATATCACCGCATCTAAGCAAAGAATTTTTTGATCGTCTCAGTTACCTCTGACATCGGTGGCGTACCATCGATTTGAGTAACATGATCTCCATAAAATTCTAGCAAAGGTCTTGTTTTGGCATTGTATTCCTCAAGCCGATTCTTAATGACCTCTTCAGTGTCATCAGCACGACCTTGATCGATCGCCCGAGCCAATAGGCGATCGATCAAAAATTGATCTGGCACATCAAGATTTACCACTGAGTCATAGGGCTGACCTATCACCTCTAGCAAAGTATCTAATGCCTCAGCTTGAGCAACAGTACGAGGAAATCCATCCAGAATCCAACCAACTTGAGTATCAGGCTGACGCAAGCGTGACTCAATCACCTCAATTACAACCTCATCAGGCACTAATCTACCAGAATCACTATAAGACTTAACTTTTAGACCTAGCTCACTACCTTGCTTAATCTCAGCCCTAAAAATATCACCAGGAGCAATTCTTGGCACTTGCCAAGTTTCAGCCAAAATTTCGCCTTGTGTCCCTTTACCAGCACCAGGAGGCCCCATCAAAATCACTCTAGGCATTATTGTTTCACCATGCCTTCATAACGTTGAGAGATCACATAGGTTTGGATCTGCTTCGAGGTTTCGATTGCCACACCGACCAAGATCAACAAAGAAGTTGCACCAATACCACTAAAGGTAGATACACCTGTAGCTTTTTCCAAGGCACTAGGAATAATGGCAATTCCGCACAGAAATATAGAACCGAGTAAAGTTAAGCGATTTAAAACACCACTGATATAGTCCGATGTTGCTTTTCCAGGTCGTACAGTTGGGATACTACTACCCATCTTTTTGAGGTTTTGGGATAACTCGATCGGATTTAGTACCAATGTTGAATAAAAGAAGCTAAATCCTAAAATCAATAGCATGTAGACAGGGATATGACCAGCACCACTCGGAGAAATCCATGTGGCGATCGACACAAACACGTCATTGTTGATACTCTGGCTGAGATAGGCAGGCAAAATCATCACCGAGGAAGCGAAAATGATTGGCATAACGCCACCTTGGTTTAAGCGCAATGGCAAATAAGAAGCTTGTTCGCGATAGAGCTTTCGACCAACTTGACGACGCGCCGAAATAATTGGAATCCGCCTCGTTCCTTCTTGTACAAAGACGATGCCAACGATCATGATTAAGAAGATCACCAGTAGCAAGATTACCCCACCGACTCGTGAGCTATCTTTTTGAGCAAGTGAAATAGTGTCACCTAAAGACTTTGGCAAATTGGCGACAATACTAATGAAGATTAATAAAGATGCACCATTACCAACGCCTTTCTCAGTAATCAGTTCTCCAGCCCACATCACAAACATTGAACCTGCGGCAAGGGCAACAGTTGTCTGAAAAATGAAACTAGAAAAAATTACTCGACCATCGCCTATCGTGATCCAGTTTGAGCTGACCTCAGACAATACTCCTGAGTTTTGCACCCAAACTCCTAAACCCCAACTTTGAATGACTGCCCACACAAAAGCTACATAGCGGGTATATTGCGAGATTTTTCTTCTACCAGCCTCGCCTTCATTCTTTTGCAGGTTTTCTAAGGTTGGTAGTGCCGAGGTCATCAATTGCATGATGATTGAGGCGTTGATAAATGGCAATATTCCAAGGGCAAAAATACCAAGTAGGGATAAACCGCCACCAGAGAAAATATCTAAAAAGTTAACTACGGCGTTATTTTTAACAATTTCTGTAAAGTGTTGGCGATCGACTCCTGGTAATGGTAAATAAATCCCAAGCCTGACTAATATTAAAACGCCAACAGTAACCAACAAACGCCCACGCAATCCTGCGGCTTGAGCCATTTGCATAAAGGTTTCTTGTGCTGTTGGGGTCTTTCCTTTACTGACAACCATAACTAAACTTACCTCAAAGCTAGTAATTAAAAGCTAGTGATTATGCGTTAGGCGATCGCCTAACCTAAAGATATTTCAATATTGTAAAGCGGCATCGAGTAACAAGTGGCTTAAGCCACTTGTCCAAAAAAACAAAAAAGAGAATATGTGGCGAAGTGCCTTAGCACTTCGCCACATATTCTCTTTTAATTAGGCTGCGACTTCAACAGTGCCGCCAGCCGCTTCGATTTTAGCTTTAGCAGATACGGTGATCGAATGAGCGTGAACATTCAGCGCTACATTAACTTCACCTCTTCCTAAGACCCTTAATACACCATCATTTTGGGTGATAATTCCTGCGTCCATCAGAGACTCAAGGCTTACTACCGTGCCACTAGGTAAATCACTTAATTGGTCAAGATTTACAATAGTGAAATGTTTAGGATTAACAATCGTAAAATGCTTTAGTTTCGGTACTCGTCTATAAAGTGGAATTTGACCACCTTCAAAACCAGGTCTGGTGGGACGACCTGAACGAGATTTTTGACCACGCATACCAAATCCACCGCTAGCACCTTGCCCTGCGGCAATACCACGTCCTAAACGACGTTTGCGATGCTGAGAGCCTTCTTGAGGCTGAAGATCGTCAATTCTCATAGTTTTTCCTAGCTGATGACTATTTTTTAAAATCCTTGCTCAACAAGGATTTTAAAACTTATTAGTTAAATAACTGTTCGAGCGTAATACCACGGGCTCTAGCAACTTCACCAAATGTACGCAATGTTGAAAGTGCATTGATAGCAGCGCGGGCATTGTTAAGAGGACTACTAGAACCAAGTTGCTTTGCCAAAATATTTTTGACACCTGCAAGTTCAAGTACAGTTCTAACAGCTCCACCAGCAATTACCCCAGTACCTGGAGATGCAGGACGGATCATTACTTTTGCTCCACCACCGATACCATTGGTAGGATGAGGGATAGAGTTAGCTTTGGTCAAAGGTACGTCGATCGCGTGCTTTCTCGCATCGGCAACACCTTTTTTGACGGCATTAATAACATCGGCAGCTTTGCCAACGCCAACACCAACCTGTCCTTTCTCGTTACCGACAACTACGATCGCACGGAAGCTGAGTTTTTTACCACCTTTAACCACCTTGGTTACACGGCGGATTTGCACAACCCGTTCTTGCCATTCGGATTCTTTTTCAGTACGAGCGCGATCAGATTTTTTACTGTCACGCTTACCTTTGCGTTTTTCATCGCGGTTATCGCCACTGTCGCCACTGCCACTGTCGCGACCACCACCTGGTCTTGATTCTCTATTCTTAGCCATATTTGTTTCTATCTACTGATTCACTGCTGGATGATTCGATGCGTTAGAAATCTAGACCTGCTTCGCGGGCAGCTTCAGCGAGAGCTTGGACTCTTCCATGATAGAGGTTACCACCACGGTCGAACACAACTTTGGTAATTCCCTTAGCGATCGCTCTTTCAGCTATCAAAGCACCAACCTTAGCTGAAGCTTCAGAATTTGCAGTGGAGCTACTGCTCTCACGAACATCTGATTCGAGGGTGGATGCAGCAACGAGAGTATGTTGGGCTACATCGTCAATCACTTGCGCCACAATGTGATTGTTAGAGCGATAAATTGCTAAGCGAGGGCGTTCGGGTGTACCTGACATACCTTTGCGAATTCGCTTATGGCGGCTTATGGTTGCTTGTCTACGACTATTAGCACTCATGTTTTTTATATATGAAGATTACAAAAATTAAGAAGATTAAATAAAGAAGCGAGAAAAAGCTTAGCTTTACTTCTTACCAGTCTTACCAGCCTTACGTCTGACGAACTCACCAAGATAGCGAATACCCTTGCCTTTATATACTTCAGGTGGGCGGACGGCACGGATTTTAGCAGCTAAGTTACCGACGATTTCTTTGTCGATTCCTTCAACAACAATAAATGTACCTTGAGGTACTTTCTTTCCAGAAGCATCTTCAACACCTAGAGAAATGCCGTCAGGAGGAATAATGTCAACAGTATGGCTATAGCCAACAGTAAGGACAATATTACTGCCATTTAAGTTGGCACGATAACCAACACCTTGGATTTCTAATTTGCGCTGAAAGCCCGTGGACACACCTTCAACCATGTTGGCAACGAGGGTACGGAAAAGACCGTGCTGTTGCTTTGCAGGACGAGATTCGTTGGCGCGATTGACGATCAAGGTGTTTTCTTCTTGAAGCACTTCCACAGTATTCGGTAGCACTCGCTTAAGTTCACCCTTAGGACCCTTTACTGTAACCTCTTGCCCTGCAATTGATACTGCAACCTTGGGAGGAAGAGGAATGGGACGTTTTCCAATACGAGACATGTCTGTTTTCCGTTGCTTATGATGTTTTTTGCTGAATTAACAGCACTGAATTAACAGTTTTGAGCGAACAGTACTGAATTACCAGATATAACAAAGCACTTCACCGCCGACTCCCTGCTTGCGGGCTTCGCGATCAGTCATAATGCCTTTGGATGTTGAGATGATCGCAATACCGATCCCACCCAATACCCGAGGTAGTTCTTTAGAGTTAGAGTAAACGCGTAAACCTGGCTTACTAACACGCTTGAGGCGCTTAATAATTGATTGACGATTTTTGCCTTCATACTTGAGGGCAACGACTAACGCACGGTCGATAGTTTCGCCTGTTTCTTCAAAATCTGCGATGAAACCTTCTTGTTTCATCACTCGGGCTATGCTCAACGTCATCCTTGTTGCAGGAATTGAAGTTGTTTGATGCTTTGCAAGTGTTGCATTGCGAATGCGGGTAAGCATGTCCGAGATGGTGTCGTTGGTAGCCATCCTTATCTCCTAAATTCGATCTACTTATGATTCTCTAAAGGGCATACCAACTGCTTTCAGGAGCGCACGTCCTTCTTCGTCCGTGTTGGCAGTGGTGATGATGGAAATATCAAGCCCCCGAATTTGCTCAATACTGTCGTAGCTGATTTCGGGGAAGATAAGTTGCTCGCGAACACCGAGTGTGTAGTTACCACGTCCATCAAAACTCTTAGGGCTAACACCGCGAAAATCACGGATGCGAGGCAATGAGAAATTGATCAGACGATCCAAGAAGTTTTCCATCTTGTCGCGACGAAGGGTGACCATCATGCCGACGGGCATTCCTTGGCGCAGTTTGAAACCTGCGATCGCCTTCTTGGCTCTAGTTACCACAGGCTTTTGACCAGCGATCGTGGCAATTTCAGTCAAAGAAGCCTCAAGGGATTTCGCATTTTGAGCCGCTTCGCCCAAACCACGATTGATCACAACCTTCTCAAATTTAGGAACTTGATGAATATTGGTGTACTTAAACTGCTCCATCAATTTGGGAACAGCCTGATTTTTATAGACTTCGGTGAACTTAGCTAACATTTTATCTTCCTCAATGTATTTTCCTGGGCTTGGTCAGGGCTTAATCAGGTGTATAGAACTATTTTTTGTCAGTCTGGACAGAATCAATGATTTCGCCAGTCTTTTTCAACATTCTTACTTTCTTGCCATCATCAGTGAAGGTATAGCAAGAACGGCTCGCAGTTTTCTCCTTCTCGGAGTACAACAAAACTTTGGAGCTGTGAATTGGGAACTCCCGAGTGATAATTTGACCAGACTCACCATCAGCTTGAGCTTTAACGTGCTTGGTCTTAACGTTCACGCCTTCGACAATGATAGTGCTGTCTTTAGGAAAAACTTGGAGAACCTTAGCAACAGTTCCTTTAGAGCTTCCTGAAATCACTTGAACTACATCATCTTTTTGGACATGAATCTTAAAAGATTTACGGTTCCCACGATACTTGGGCTTTTGTTTAAAGGGCATTACAGTACCTCTGGCGCTAGGGATATGATTTTGGTAAAGTTTTTATCCCGCAACTCACGCGCAACTGGTCCAAACACGCGGGTTCCCTTGGGGTTACCGTCTTGGTTGATGATCACAGCAGCATTGTCGTCAAAACGAATTCTCATACCGCTTTCACGGTTGATAGAGCTACGAGTACGCACGATCACGGCACGGACAACATCAGATTTTTTGACTGGCATATTCGGTGCAGCGTCTTTGACAGTAGCGATGATTACATCACCAACTCCACCAAAGGCGCGGTTACCACCAGCTAGGACACGAATACATAGCAGCTTTTTAGCGCCACTATTATCCGCAACGTTTAGGTAAGACTCTTGTTGAATCATGGCTTATGCTTCCGAGCTAGATGAGAGAATCTCTACAATTTCCCACCGCTTTGTGCGACTAAGGGGGCGGGTTTCCCGAATTTTGACGCGATCGCCTTCACGGGTTTTATCTTCTTCATCGTGGGCTTTAAACTTAGTCGTTTTAACCACGATTTTTCCATATTTGGGGTGAGAGGTACGATTTTCGACCGCTACAACCACCGTTTTCTGCATTTTATCGCTGACGACAACGCCAACTTTTTCTTTAACTGCCATTGCTAAAACTCCTATGTCTCTTTACTCTTAAGTTCTTTAAATTAAATTCTTTAAATCTACTAAGCTCTGGACTGGCGTTCGCGTTCAACAGTCATCAGTTGAGACAAACGATGCTTGGCATGTTTGAACTGATGTGGCTGCACAGGCTGTCTAGTTGCTTGTTTAAAACGCAGATCAAACAAATCTTTCTTGACGGTCAAGATTTGCGCTTGCAACTCATCATCAGATAGCTCTCTAGTTTCTTGGACTTTTGGGAGTGCCATATTTTTACTCCTTCTCGCGGATAACAAATCTGGTTTTGATAGGCATCTTAGCTGCGGCAAGACGGATTGCCTCTCTTGCGGTTTCCTCGGATACACCTGCTACTTCAAACATGATGCGACCAGGCTTAACCACTGACACCCAAAATTCTGGAGCACCTTTACCAGAACCCATGCGGGTTTCTGCGGGACGCATAGTTACAGGCTTGTCAGGGAAAATACGGATCCAGATTTTGCCACCGCGTCGGATGTAGCGGTTCATAGCACGTCTGGCAGCTTCAATTTGGCGGGCTGTAATCCAAGAAGGCTCTAGAGCCTGCATGGCATAATCACCAAAGTTGATTTCAGCTCCTCTGGTAGCGGGACCCGCCATCCGACCGCGTTGCTGCTTACGAAATTTTGTACGTTTAGGACTTAACATGGTTCAAAACTAAAGGGTGACAGAAGTTTATCCTTCAGCGCTAGAACGATCCTCGAACTGAGGACGACGTTGCTGGCGACGACGGGGTTGAGCGGCTGGAGCAGGAGCTTCTTCGCCTTGGATGATTTCGCCTTTAAAGATCCAGACCTTGATGCCAATGACACCATAAATAGTTCTGGAGGTTTTGTAGCTATAGTCGATGTCCGCACGTAATGTATGCAGAGGCACGCGACCTTCACGAACCCATTCAGTTCTAGCGATTTCAGCACCGTTCAGACGACCACTAATTTGCACTTTGATTCCTTCGATACCTGCACGCTGCGCTCTCTGAATCGCCTGACGTACAACACGACGGAAAGAAACACGACGTTCGATCTGCTGAGCGATGTATTCAGCGATGAGCGGTGCTTCCGCGTCAACTCTGGTTACTTCGGTGACATTAATCCGAACTTGGCTAGTACCTGTCTTTTTCAGGGAGCCATCTTGTTCTAGATGCTTGACTAGTCCGACACGCAGTTGCTCAATACCAGCACCACCGCGACCGACAACCACACCGGGACGAGCAGTACGAATTTCGAGATCAACTTGATCGGCTTTGCGGTCAATCAAGATGTCAGCAATACCAGCATTACTCAAAGTTTTTTCGATAAACTTACGGATCTTATGATCTTCTTCAGCCAAGATGCCATAACGATTTACATCAGCAAACCAGCGAGAAAGATGGGACTTAGTGATACCGAGGCGTAACCCTGTTGGGTGAATCTTCTGACCCATACCTATTCTTCCTCCAATGGTTTGACGGTGATCGTAATGTGGCAAGTAGGTTTGCGAATTTGGTAAGCACGACCTTGAGCGCGGGGACGGAAGCGCTTGAGGCTAGGTCCCATATCGGCAAAGGCTTGATTTACTATTAAGGATGCAGGATTGAGACCTGAGTTATGTTCAGCGTTGGCTACTGCGGAACGCAATACTTTCGTGATTGGTTCGCAGGAGCGATAAGGCATAAACTCTAGAATCATCAATGCTTCGCGGTAGCTACGACCACGGATCTGGTCTAGTACTCGGCGCACTTTGTGAGGTGACATCCGAATATATTTGGCTACGGCAGGGATTTCGTTTTGGGCGAGGATCATTTTATCTACCTGTCTACCTATCTCTTGGCTTTCTTATCGCTCTTGGCATGACCACGGAAGGTGCGTGTAGGAGCAAACTCACCGAGTTTGTGTCCTACCATTTGCTCCGTAACATATACAGGAACGTGCTGCTTTCCGTTGTGACAGGCAATTGTATGCCCGATCATTTGAGGAAGGATGGTGGAAGCACGAGACCATGTTTTAATAACTTGCTTTTCGCCTTTAGCGTTGAGCTTTTCAATTTTGGTTAGTAAGTGATCAGCAACAAAAGGACCTTTTTTTAGCGATCGCGTCATAATATGTACTCTCTGTAAAAACTTTGAATATATATTTTCCCGCTAGGCGGGAAAATATATTATTAGGCGTTACGTCCGCCCTTACCGCGTTTCGAGGACTTGCGACGACGACGAACAATCAGGGCATCGCTGAGTTTTTTCTTCTTGCGAGTCTTGTAGCCCAAGGTTGGTTTACCCCAAGGTGTAACAGGACCACTGCGTCCGATAGGTGCACAACCCTCACCACCACCATGGGGGTGATCGACAGGGTTCATGACCATACCTCTAACTTTAGGACGGCGATTCAACCAACGGCTACGACCAGCCTTACCAAGACTAATGTTGCTATGATCGAGGTTGCCGACTTGACCGATGGTCGCAAAGCAGTCTTTACGAATCAAGCGGACTTCAGTCGAAGGAAGCTTTAGAGTTACGAAATCACCTTCTTTTGCAGCAATTTGAGCGCCAGCGCCAGCAGAACGAACGATTTGACCACCTTTACCAGGGACTAATTCGACGTTGTGGACAATAGTACCAAGGGGAATGTTTGATAAGGGCATAGCGTTGCCAATCTCAAAAGGAATTCCACTTTCACCTGCTTGAATCTTATTGCCGACAGCGATACCTTTTGGAGCAAGAATATAGCGCTTTTCACCATCTTCGTACTGCAAGAGAGCAATACGAGAGGTGCGGTTGGGATCGTACTCGATCGCAATTACTTCAGCGATGATGTCACGTTTGTTGCGTTTGAAATCGATGATCCGATATAGACGCTTGTGACCGCCACCACGCCTACGGCTTGTAATTACACCACGGTTATTACGTCCACGTTTACGATGGACATGGGTGGTTAAAGACTTTTCGGGTTCTGATTTTGTGATTTCCGCAAAGTCCGAGACAACAGTTTGTCTTGTACTTGCGGTATATGGTTTATATGCACGAACGCCCATAATTGTCTGATTTTGTTAAAGAACAGTTCTCTGGTTTTGATTAAAGCTAGTGCTTATACATCTGGGAACAAATCGATTTTGCTGCCTTCAGCTAGGGTAACGATCGCTCTTTTGATTTGAGCACGCTTACCTGCAAACTTACCAATCCGACGCGCTTTTGCTGGTGGGTTATGGGTATTTACTTTCTTGACTGTAACCGAGAAAAGGCTTTCAATAGCTGCCTTAATTTCAGGTTTAGTAGCATCATGGAAAACATCAAATGTATATTTGTTGCTTTCTAGCTGTCGAGTTGCCTTTTCGTTGAGCAGAGGGCGACGAATAAGGTCAGGCAAACGACGGGGATCGAATTCAGTTGGGATCTTAGCCATGGTGTTTCTTTGTTCTACTTAGATTCCGTTATTCAGCATCTTCGACCATGATGATCTCGGTTGCCAATTTCGCATCGCCACCATATACCTCGTGAATTCTGGCGATCGCCGAGCGAGTTGCCACAATCTTGTCAGAGTTAATAATGTCGAAAATGTTGAGTTGATCGGCTGCAATCAATTGCAATTTCTGAATGTTGCGAGCAGACAAAACTACGTTCTCATCCTTGCGATCGGTAATGATTAGGGTTTTACTTCCTGCAACTACACCCCAACGCTGAAGAGCTTGAGTCAACTCTTTGGTTTTAGGCTGAGTCAAATTCAATGCGAAATCTTCAACTACGATTAAATCTGCGGTGCGACCAATGAATGCTGTGCGGAGAGCTAGACGGCGCTCTTTGCGGTTCATCTTAGTATCGTAATCTCTAGGCTTTGGTCCAAAGATTGCGCCACCACCACGGGTTAAAGGCGATCTAGTAGAACCTGCACGAGCACGACCTGTACCTTTTTGTCTAAAAGGCTTACGACCGCCACCACGAACTTCGGCGCGGGTCTTGCTGCTGGCTGTACCCTGACGGGCATTGGCTAGCTGTCTGACGAGGGCACGATGGACTAAACCTTTAGCTGTTGCTTCTTTAGCAACACGCAATTCTAGGCTTACTTCACCAACTTCGTTCCCTGTCCAATCTTTTACTATAGGCATAACTTAAACTCTCTCGATCTCACAAACAAACTACCTATCAAATCACTTAGTACTTCTACTGAGTCTTTACTTCTTCGGCTTGCCGATAATTACGGTAGGAATGACGTTAAGCAATGCACCAGACTTACCAGGAACGGCTCCTTTGATTAAGAGCACGTTGTTCGCTGCATCGACTTTGACTATAATTAGCTTTTTCACGGTAATTTGTTTGCCGCCAAGACGACCAGCCATGCGCTTGCCAGGGTAAACACGACCAGGGGTTGTACCTGCTCCTGTCGAGCCAGGTTGTCTGTGGTTTTTAGAACCGTGAGCCATAGGACCGCGAGCAAAGTTGTGGCGCTTTTGATAACCAGCGAAACCTTTACCAATGCTAGTTCCAATCACATCAACGATGTCGCCATCCTTGAACTGACTTACATCTAAGGTCTGACCAATGCTGTAATCACTGACGCTATCTAAACGATATTCGCGTAGGTGCTTTACTGGCTCAGAACCTGAAGCTTTTAAATGTCCCAACTCTGGTTTAGAGATTAACTTTTCACGAGCCTTGCCATAACCAATTTGAATGGCTTTATAGCCTTCTTTGGTTTCAGTCTTAACCTGTGTAATTGTACAGGGACCTGCATGGACAACGGTTACAGGAACTGCGTTGCCATCCGAATCGAAAACTTGGGTCATCCCAAGTTTTGTGCCGAGAATACCGACAGTCATTAAAATTTAGCTCCGCTTGCTTGACTTGCAGACTTAACCAATTAAGGTTGCCGCAGATTTTTGACAGGCTCAAAAGAGATCGGTTTCGATCTTAGTAAGAAGTATTGTTTTTGAAGACTTAATTAAGTAACTTCGAGACGACTTACGGAAGATGTCTAACCAGAGTGCTAGACGTGAGAAACACAATCTCTTGGGTTGGTTGTTATAGATGCAAGATTTTTGAATGTCTTTGCAGTTCTATACCAATGCGTGACTCAGACTTAAGAATCTCAAGAGCGAGCTTGTTTTTCTTAGTTTCTGTTTTTAGTCACGATTAGCAATCATAACTCTATAAGGAATGTTTTGTCTATAGTTTTTTGAAAAAACTTTAATTTTTTGTCGTTGGGTATTATTCAGTTAGACAAACCGATGTAATAGCAGCAGCCAGTGATGTTAGGACAAAAGTAAACTCCAGAAGAGAGTGGCGGCGTAAAACGCCGCCACTCTCTTCTGGGCTTTATGGCTTAAATTACTTGGCTATAGCTATAAAACCAGAATATGATTGTATTCAGAATCATATTCTGGTTTTATGTGAATTTTAAATATCGATTTAGTCCAAGTTGATTTAGTCTAATAGCAGAGTGTTCCGTAATGAGCGATTCTTTTTCCAAAAATAGTCTGATAGGGCAAAAGTATTTATCGGCAACCATTGGGAATGGAGTAGACTTTTTTCGCCAAATTATCGAAACAACTCTAGAAGGTATTTGGATCATTGACCCGAGCCATATTACCAGCTATGTTAACCTACGTATGGCAAATATGCTGGGATATCAAATAGAGGAGATGTTGGGCAAGTCCCTGTTTGATTTTATGGACGAGTCAGGACAGCAACTCGCTATAGAAAAGCTTGAACTTCGCCAACTAGGCATTGCCGAACATCATGACTTTCGCTTTAAGACAAAAGCTGGTAAAGACCTCTGGACTTCGCTTTCTGCTAATCCTCTCCATGATGATTGTGGAAATTATATGGGAGCCTTGGCAATGATTACCGATATCAGCGATCGCAAGGCAGTAGAGCTGGCTTTGCGTCAGAGTGAAGCCCAAAGCAAAGCTGTACTAACTGCTATTCCTGACATGATGTTTCGGGTTGGTAATGATGGAGTTTATCGAGGCTTTATGACACCCCATCGGGAAATCGATGTGGTGGCTCAAGACTATAATCCTGTGGGGAAATGGATGCATGATTTTTTGCCTGCCGCTCTAGCTCAACGACAGCAAAACGCCATGGAGATGGCTTTGCAAACTGGGGAATTGCAAGTTTACGAACAGCAAGTTCAAGTAGGCGATCGCCTTCAGACTGAGGAAGTCCGAGTGATTAAAAGTGGTGATGATGAAGTTCTCTTTATGGTGAGGGATATCACTGAGCGAAAGCAGACCGAACTCGATCTACAAGAGCTAAATCAATCCTTAGAGGCGAAGGTTAAAGAGCGTACGGCTAAACTTCAGGCTAGTGAAGCAAACCTCAAAGCTAGCAACGAACAACTTGCCATCTCCAACCAAGAACTTGCTCGCGCTAACCGCCTTAAAGACGAGTTTCTATCAACGATGAGCCATGAACTACGGACTCCACTCAACGCGATTATCGGGATGACCTATGCGCTAAAAGAAGAGGTGTTTGGAGAACTCAACCCAGAACAAATCGATGCTTTACAAACCATCGATCGCAGTAGTCAAGATCTGCTAGCCATGATTGTCAATATTCTCGATTTTACCAGTATAGCGGCTGGACGATTGACTCTCAGTACCAGTCCCACAAACATCGCAAAGCTTTGTCAGTCTTGCCTAGAGGCTTTACAGCAATCAATCGAATCCAAACAGATTAAATTTGAGTCTAGCATCCAGACAAATATACCCGATCTTCAACTTGACAGTTGGCGGATTCAGCAAGTATTAACGCATCTACTTAATAATGCTATAAAATTCTCTTTGGAAGGCGGCTTGGTGAAACTTGATGTCGGTATTGCGAGCGATCGTGACGAAGACAATAATCCTCGCCATTCACTCAGGTTTACGGTCACAGATAAGGGTATTGGCATCGCTCCAGAAGATTTATCGAGACTATTTCTGCCTTTCACGCAATTAGATGGCACTCTCAAACGTAAGTATGAAGGGACAGGAATCGGTTTGGCAATTGTCAAGCAGATTGTTGAACTACATGGTGGCAGAGTAAGTGTAAACAGCAGTATTGGCGTGGGTAGCGTTTTTTCGGTTGAACTTCCTTTAAATAATGACTTTTTGCCATTACCAACGACCGCACAGGTTTCTGAAGTCCAATCTACGACTAGCCAAGCTATTGCTCCATCACCTTTGGTTTTGCTAGTTGAAGATAACGAGGAAATCATCGACACTATTGTCTGCTACCTCGAAGCCAAGGGTTATCGAATGCTGATCGCTCAAAACGGATTGGAGGCGATCGCCCTCACTAAAAGTCATCATCCTCATTTAATTTTGATGGATATGCAATTACCAGTTATGGATGGATTAGAAGTAACCAAACAAATTCGGCTTGATCCTAAATCAGTTGATATTCCAATTATTATATTGACTGATTTATTGATGAATGACGATCGCGAGAGATGTTTAGAAGCAGGAGCTAATGAATATATGGCTAAGCCTGTGAAATTAAAAGCTTTATCCCAGACAATTCAAAACCTTTTGTAGAAGTTTTAGAAAGCGCTGACTCTTACCCATTGTTGACTCATGGTTTGTTCATAGAGGACTTCTAGGCGATCGATGTTTTTAACTAATGTGTAACGCTCTAAAACTCGTTGTCTTGCCTTAATACCAATAATCTTAGCCATTTCAGGATGATCGACAAATAGCGGTAAAAGTGTACAAAGTTGTGAGGTAACTTTATGGGAATCAAGAATAATCCCTGCACCATTTTCAATTACTTCACCATCCGCACCTACATCAGTCGCAATACAGGCAACGCCACAGGACATTGCTTCTAGCAAAGATAAAGATAAACCCTCCACTAGTGAAGGCAAAATAAACACATCAGTACCACGCAGAATATCAATACGACGTTGCTCATCCGCAATATATCCCATCCAGATAATGCTGGGATCGGAACCATAAAAGGTCTTTAAACCAGCTAGCAATGGTCCAGTGCCCACGATCGCTAATTTACAACCTTCAGGCATTTGGCACTTGCGCCATGCTTTGAGCAGAGCTTCGACATTTTTCTCCGCCGCTAGACGACCTTGATAGAGAAAGAGCTTGTCTGCTTTCAGTTCAGCTTTGATATTTGAGAAGCCAGGGGAATAGCGATCGCTATCCACTCCATTGGGAATCACGGCAATACGGGTATTCGGAACACCTAATTTATTCAGTAGTTCTTTCTGAATATTCGAGAAAATAATAACTTGATTGTAATCAGCTAAGGATGGCGCATAAATTTGATAGGTGAGTTGCTGAGTACTAGAGGCAATATTGCGACGTTTGAGATCGAAGGGTTGGTGAAATGTCGCTACAAGAGGTAAATCAAGTTCAGCACAAATTTCTGGCAATCGAAAATCGAGAGGAGATATAGCAAGTGATGCATGAATGAGATCTGGCTTCAGCGATCGCAAGGAATCAACCAGAATTTTATTGGCTTTAAATGATGGAACTGTATAAATAGTGGATTTGTAAAGGTACGGTAGGGCAACATCTTGCGCCTCTTGAGAGTTGTCCTCTAACTCTTCGCTATCTGATTCTGGCGCAAAGTGCATAAAGCTCACGCGATGTCCGCGATCGAGTAACGCATTTGTAATCTCGCGACTATAGGTCACGTTGCCACAAGCAGGCGATTTTTTACCTAGCCATGCAATATGCATGAATTACACCACATTATTGTCAAACGTATAATACCAAAAGCTTAGCGTAAATTCGAGATCGGATTCTTCACTCCTCTTTTTAGTAGGAGTTTGTCACGCGAGGGCATCACAAACTCTAAAATCAATCCTGATTTTTATAATCAGAATTACTAGCTCTATCTGCCATCCTAAACTCTTGATAGATATATAAAAACAGAAGCCAGTACTAAGTACTAGCTTCTATTGGGTTATTTTATGGGTCGCCCGGGATTTGAACCCGGAGCAAATCGGTTAAAAGCCGAGTACTCTACCATTGAGTTAGCGACCCAATTTAGTCACATTTGTAAACTTTTGTTTGCTTTTTGCAAACCCGTCGTTTACGCGCTTGGCTAGTCTAACATGCATTTAACAAATTACGCCAGTTAAACTAAACGGTCTTACCTCAGTAATTCTTATCGGAAAAGTTTGACCGATTAACTCAGCTAATGGTTTGCCTGTAGTGTTCTCAGTGAAGGCAATACGATTAGTACGGGTGCGCCCCATGATTTGCAAAGGATTTTTGTGGTTTGTACCTTCGATCATGATTTCTTCGATACGTCCTGCATAACGATTCGATCGCTCAGCAGCATTTTGATTTACAGCATGATTTAGGCGTTGAAGGCGATCGCTTTTGATCTCTTCACTTAATTGATTTTCCCATACCGCCGCAGGTGTACCAGGACGAGGTGAATAGGCTGCTGTGTTCACCAAATCAAAGCTAATGTCATTTACTAGCTGCACCGTGCGCTCAAATTGCTCTTCAGTTTCCCCAGGAAAAGCAACGATCGCATCGGCAGTAATTGCCGCATCGGGCATAATCTCGCGAATATCATCAATAATGCGGCGGTAGCGTTCGTGGGTATAGCCTCGCGCCATTGCCTTCAAAATATCGTTATCACCCGACTGAAAAGGAATATGGAAATGTTCGCAAACCTTTGGTAGTTCTGCACATGCTTTGATTAGGCGCGAACTGAAGTAGCGGGGGTGACTGGTGGCATAACGGATGCGATCGATGCCCTCGATATCATGAACGTAATAAAGTAAGTCGGTAAATGTGATTTTGCCGCCGATACCAGCGCCAATTCCACCTGCGGGGAGGTCTCGCCCATAGGCATCAATGTTTTGTCCTAGTAGTGTGATTTCTTTGTAGCCCTGCGCTGCGAGATTCTCAATTTCCTTACGGATGGATTCTGGCGATCGCGATTGCTCTCGCCCCCTGACTGCTGGCACGATGCAATAGGTGCAGTTCTCGTTGCATCCATAAATAATATTCACCCAAGCTGAAACCGCACTATTACGGCGTGGTGTGGTGATGTCTTCTTCGATATATGCTTCATCGGTGGCGACAACTTGATTACCGTTAAAGACTTGACCCAATAGATCGCCAAGACGATTGACATGCTGGGGTCCCATGACAAGATCGAGTTCTGGAACGCGGCGCATTAATGCTTCGCCTTCTTGCTGGGCAACACAACCAGCCACAACGAGGGTTAGTTTCGGGTTTTCACGTTTGCGTTTTGCCTGTCTGCCCAAATACGAATAAACTTTTTGTTCGGCATTATCCCGAATACTACAAGTGTTATACAGAATTAAGTCGGCTTCTTCGGTCTCTTCGGTTGACTGGTAGCCCATATGTTCTAATACGCCTGCCATGCGCTCAGAATCCGCTTTGTTCATTTGGCAGCCGAAGGTGATGATGTGATATTTCTGAGCAGTCATGAAAGTGTTTAACCAAGCCGAAATTATTGCTGTCCTATTCTAATATCTTTCAGCATTGATTGTCAGGTTTACTAAGTGTTTGGCTTTGAGGCGATCGCCAATCAAAACTTTTAAATTTCAGGCTATACTCAGGCTATACATTTGCTACAAGAATAATCACCCAAAGCTATGTTGGTTAAGGTTTAGAAATGGGGCAGTAGGCAGGGGATTAGGCTCAGTAAAGAAGTTTTAGCTGAGGCAAATATTTTGGTTGGTGATGAGATAGAGATTTTCTCTACCAAAGATCAACTTGTCATCAAACCAGTTCGCAAAATCCGAGGAAAGTATCATCTCCAAAATCTAGTCGCCCAAATACATCAAGCCTATAACGCTAGAGAAGAGGATTGGGGTTCGCCTGTAGGTTTGGAAGTCATGTTATGAAGGTGTTAACCTAAATTCAGTGTATACAAGAATATATACAAACCCAGCCACAACTATGCCTTACAAAATTCCAT
>CAIJEA010000360.1 GCA_903819605.1 uncultured cyanobacterium
AGGAAGAAGATCGAAAAAGTTTGCATAGAGTGGTAATGGCTCCTTGGGATCGTAACCCAAAATACGGAATTGCTGCTCTGACCAAATACTCAACCCAGTCGCTACATCAAACTCCCAACTACCGATACGCGCAATTCTTTGCGCTTCATTGAGAGCCGCCATTTTTTCAGCAACTTGTCTTTCTAAATCATTCTCATAGTTCGATCGCAATCGATCTAAATCCTGAACTTCTATGCTCATCTGCCGAAAAGACTCAGCCAAGATCTCCACTTCGTTAATGTTAGTTTTGGGGATATCTAGATTGAGTCTATTTTTTGCGAAAGTTTGAGTCGCGTGGGTCAGAAGAGAGAGCGATCGGGTAATACGACGAGATGTCCAAATCCCGATGCAGATAGCCCCCCCAAGAGCGAATCCACATAACAACAATGAGTGATAGATGTTTTCTTGAATTTCAGCAGTAAAGTCAGATCTTGGAATCACCACCACCGTTATCCAATCCAGCCCCAAATTATCATGAACAGTAGAAATATTGACTGTTTGTCGCTCACCTTTAATATCAAAGTCTAGATAGGTATCCTTAAGTTGAGTAATATCGCCAAAGTTTGCGATGAGATACTGCGTTGTCAGTCTGATCACAGGATTTTTGCTGTCGCTAGCTAAAACTCTTTGACTCGGTTTGCCATTAGGATAATCATAAAAAAGTGTTTCCCCCTTTGAAGAAGCAACAAGCAATCCTGAGCGCTCAATTATAAATACTTCTCCGTTTTTGCTAATTTTCATCGTCTTCAGAAAATCATTAATCGCATTTAGCGTCAGATCGCTTGATAGCACACCCTGAAGCTGATTTGCGTTATCGTAAATAGGATAACTAGTAGAAATCCCTAAGCCTTGAGAAGATGGGACATAAACAAAAATAGAAGTCCAAATTGGTTTGCCAGCCTTGATTGCTTCTTGATAAAAGGGACGCTGGCGAGAATCATAATTTTGCTTTTCAACCAATAATTTTTTGTGATTACCTGAAGCATCAAGTCCATAAACCCATAGCGTACCGATATTAAAGTCTTTGGTAAATGCCACAGTATTACCGCGATCGTCTTTACCCGCAGATACTAGCCCTCCCTGCGAATTACTAAAATATATTCGACTTACATTAAATTCTTTGATTTGCTCCAAAAAATGACGCTCTAAGTCCTTGGGATTGGTGATATCTAATTGCCCCAAACGAAAAGCATTGGTATTTAGTCGGTTAATTAGCTGAGGCGTTTTTAGATAATTATTGAGATAAATTTCAACATGATCCCCCACTTTTTGGGTTAACTGATTGTTTGATTTTTGGATCGCAGCATCGCCGCTACGATAGGAAAAATATCCCACCATACCAGCCACACCAACGGCTTGCAGCACAAATGGCGCAACGATCAGCCATTGCAGAGGGATGTTACGAAATAGCGATCGACTAAATTTCTGACGCTGATTATCAGTCATGAAAATGACTATAAACTAATAACGAATACGCGGATCGATCCAAGCGTTGATAATATCGACGAGAATGCTGGCGATCGTCACAATGATTGCAAAAAACACCACAATACCCTGAACCACAGGATAGTCTCTCCCAACAATTGCTTCAAACAATCGGTTCGCAAGCCCCGGCCAAGAGAATGTAACTTCTGCTAAAACTGCTCCACCCAACATTGAAGCTAGCGTTAATCCCAGAATCGTAATTACTGGGATCATAGCATTCTTAAGAGCATGATTAAACAGGATAGCCATGGGTCTAATGCCTCTTGCCTTGGCAGCTTCCACATAGTCAGACAGCAGAGTTTGCCGCAAATTTACGCGCACAATTCGCTCAAAAATGCCGCTAATCACGATTCCTAAACTCATGGCAGGCAAAACTAAGTATTGGATGCTCGTCCATAGGTTTTTCCAATCACCTTTTAGGATTGCGTCAATTGTATATAACCCGAATACATGCGTAGGTGGATCGACACTAACAGGAAATCTAGTTCCAATTGGTAACCATCCCAACTGCACTGAGAAAATTAACTGCAAGATCATCCCTACCCAAAAAAGTGGCAATGAGTAGGTAATAATCCCAAATAATCTCCCTGCCACATCCCATTTAGAGTTTGGGCGCAAAGCTGCAAAAATCCCAACTGTCAAGCCGATCGCCAACGCAATAATCAATGCATAAATTGCTAACTCGGCAGTCGCAGGGAAAAAGTTTTTAATAATTTGCCAAACTGTCTGATCGCGAGTACTAATCGATTTTCCCAAATTAAAGTGCAATAGATCCTGCATATAAACCCAATATTGGGAAAATAAAGAACCTGTCAGTCCCACCTGTTCGCGCAACGCTACCTTGACTGCTTCGGGAGCACGAGGTCCTAAAATCGCATCAATCGGATCGCCTGGAGTTGCTCGCATTAACAGAAATACGACTGAGGCGATCGCCCACAGCATGATCGGCGCAAGCAATAAACGCGCCGTAATGTAATAAAAAAGCGCTTTAAGGCGGCTAGACATGGGCTACAGCTTCACTAAATTTTCTTTGCAAGAGCGCTTTGCGCCCTCAAAAATTATAGGATAAGGGGCGCATAGCGCCGCTTATCCTATCCTATTTCGCCAATATAAGTTCCTAAACCGATCGCTGTACGCACTAAAGTTCCATGGATATCAACGGCGCTATACTGCGCGATCGCCTCACTAATAGGTACATCAATCACCTCACGATTTGACCAAGCTACCATGCGATCGTATTTTTCCTGAGCAACTAAGTCTAAGGCAGCTACGCCAAAAGCCGCACCGAGAATGCGATCCAATGGCGATGGTGTACTGCCCCTCTGCACATGTCCCAAAATTGTGACGCGGCTTTCCATACCAGTGCGAGTACTAATTTGATCGCCGAGATATTGACCAATGCCACCATACAGGCTTTGACCAAGGCTATTGGTATATTTCACTGGCTCACCAGTTGGTGTTTTTACAGCTTCTGCGACTACCATCGTGCTGAAATTAAAGCCCCTTAAAGCGCGATTCATCAGGCGATCGCAAACTTCATCTAAGTCATAGGGAATCTCAGGGATTAATATCACATGTGCTCCCCCTGCAATTCCCGCACTTACAGCAATATGCCCTGCATCGCGCCCCATTACTTCCAAAATCATCACGCGGCTGTGACTGATGGCGGTATAGGTGAGGCGATCTAGAGCCTCCACTGCCACACTTACGGCTGTATTAAACCCTATCGAATTTTCAGTTGCCCCCAAATCGTTATCGATAGTTTTCGGAACTGCGACTAAATTCATATTTCCTTGCTGCGCGAGGCGACGCAAAATCGCCAAGCTCCCATCGCCACCAATACCAATCAGGGCATCAAGACCGAGTTTGTGGTATCCCTCAATTACTTCTTCAGAGCGATCGACAATCGAACCATCGGACATGGGATAGGCAAAGGGATTTCCTTTATTCACTGTTCCCAAAATTGTGCCACCATAGCGTAAAATTCCCGAAACTTTTTTTACATCTAGAAGTTCTGCTTCAACTGGTCGATTCATCAGACCTTGGGTTGCGCCTTTAATTCCATAAATTTCCATGTCATAATCGCGCGCACGTCGCACCACTGCGCGAATTACTGCGTTTAGACCACCACAATCTCCACCACTTGTCAAAATACCAATCCGCTTAGTCTTTGTCATAACTCTTATATGTAGTTTCTCAGTCAGCGATTACTTCCGTAGAAGCTTAGATCGCCTCGATCTATTATCACGACAAGATATGGCTAGGTCATTTGAATATTTGTGAACTGTATCTAGGTGCGATCGCAATTTATAAAGAGCGCTGTGGCGCAAAGCACAACTCTCTTTTTTAGTAATCTCCAAAGAAGAAAGGTGGCAGTATGTGCCACCTTTCTTCGTTGGAGATTGCTACATTTTGACGATAAAGACTTCAGAAGTTACAGCACTTTGCGCTAAAACCTAAACCGAGAAAAATTTTGAAAGCGTTGCTTAGCAACGCTTTCAAAATTTTTCTTGTGGTTCGTTTGATCGGTAATTGATGTAGTATGGAGTTAAATAAGAAATATTGAAAATATCTCTATGAGAACAAGAGAAATCTCAAATGCATTGCGAAAAGCTTTGCTTCAAGGCGAAAAAATGGAACTTTCGTTGTACGAGTCCAAGCTAGAAGAACATGTTGATGAATGGTACTCCGAGTTAAAAGCCGAGCGTGGAGACTATGTTTTTATTATCACGGAAAGCTCTGGTGATGTTGCGATGGCAATGATTGACAAAGATAAAAATATCTATATAAATGAAGCCGCCAACGAACAGCTTTCTAAGATTTGGATGAAAAACTATGTCAAGAATTTGAAGCTCTTCCTCCCCAAATTGGCGGAGAGTATAGACGAGTATGGTATCGCTATAACTGGAATTACTATTCAGAAATCCCCCAAGAGAGCCAAGGCGATCGGTATGGGAAAAAGATCCAGCTAAAAATAAGACGGTGTAGCGCTTTGCTCCATCAAGTTTTGAAATTGATGTGGGCTTCAAGCTATTTTTGTGTAAGTCCTAAAAAAGTTTGTTTCTCAGTATTGGTGACCTTTGCCAATCCATACATACCCCCCAATACCCCCCACAACAGCATACTAATTCGAGGTTCGTAAAATACTAGGTCTAACCAACCTGATAGCAAACAAAGTACGACCCCGATCGCGGCAACAAAAATTGTACCTTCTGTTTCTTTGGCAATTGTTGATTTGATCGATATCCAGATTGTCCAGCCAATAATGCTGACAAATCCTATTAAGGCTGGGATACCAGAGCCAACCGCGATCGCTAAGAACAAATTATGTTCGTGAGGTAGTCCATGCAAATCGTAGCCCATTGACTTCGCAATCAGTGGAAAGTTACGTAGCCCCCAACCTTGAATTGGATGTTGAGATATCAACGAGAGTGCAAGTTGCCATGCATTTAGGCGATCGGCAGTACTGGCATAGTCGCCTAGTTTAGGATCGATTGTACTGGCTAAACGATTTACAAATCCTTCAGGTAATAGCGATCGCAAGGCTTCACCGCCCAAACCAAATTCTTGTCCAAATACTGCCCATGCAAGAATTAATAAGACAAATCCAAGTCCTGCTAAAAGTTTCCATTGACGGTAATAGAGAGCCAGTAACCCAAAGCCTAATATTGCTAATCCCCAAGCGTTCCGTGAACCTGTGAGAATTAGTACGCAGATTCCTAAGGCAAGCGCGACAATGGCAATCCACCGTTGCGATTTGGAAATACTTTTAACCTTACCAATCGCGAAATGAAAGGCGATCGGTAGCAGCATTAACAAATAAATTGCAGTCTCATTGAAATGACCAAAAAAAGACTGGATGCGGCGATCGGGACTAAAACCCATCGGAATTGGATAGCTGTCAAAAATCACTTTTGGAAATATCCAATCGGGGCGATTAATAATTGCTTGCAAAATCCCGAATCCACTCACAAAAATAGAACTAAACACTAATAGCCATAAAAAGTGAATGAACTGAGCACGGGTACGAATAATATAACTAGTAATTGCAGCTAACAGAAAATATGGTAAGAAGTTGGCTAATCCACCTGATGCTAGGGCAGGATTGAATGCGATTCTTGTAGTGAAGATCATCCATATTGATAGCCAAAAATAGGCACGGTTAACTGGTGTCGCGATCACTTTCCAACCATGTTTAAAAAGAACAAACAAAGCCAGAAATATGGTAAAAACTGGCATAAAAACATTGCTAATCACCATAAAAATGGCAACACTTTGCAACCACTTCCACTCCAATCGCAATTCATCATCTTCAGTTGGTTTCCAGAGCATTCATTCGCCTCACGCACCTTGGATTTTATGTAGCAGCGTAGAGAGTTGCCATATAGACATAATACATAGACATGATATTGATATCCTGCAACATATTTCACCTACCAACAAAAATACGCCTAATGTATTGCCACAACTATATCGCTAAAAAAGGCAAAGGGAGCGCTTTGCGCTCCCTTTGCCTTTTTTAGGCTGTTTTTAGGATATTAATAGTCGAAGTCGCCGCCAGCACCCATTGCACCACCGCCGCCAGCGCCCTTATCTTCAGGCTTGTCAACAACAATACATTCGGTAGTTAGAATCATGCCAGCGATCGAAGCAGCATTTTGCAATGCCGAGCGAGTTACCTTAGCAGGATCGACAATACCAGCCGCGAACATATCTTCAAAGGCTCCATTCATGGCATTGAAACCGATATTGAAGTCTTTTTCACGGACATTCTCAGCGATTACAGCACCGTTGAATCCAGCATTCGCTGCGATTCGCTTAACAGGAGCAGACAATGCCTTAGAAACAATGATTGCGCCAGTTAGTTCTTCGCCAGTGAGGTTCGCATTTGCCCAAGTGAATAACTCTGGAGCAAGGTGGACATAGGTTGTACCACCACCAGGAACGATGCCTTCTTCAACAGCAGCTTTAGTTGCGTTGATGGCATCTTCGAGACGGAGCTTACGATCCTTCATTTCGGTTTCTGTTGCTGCGCCAACCTTGATGACTGCTACGCCACCAGAGAGTTTAGCCAAACGCTCTTGAAGCTTCTCTTTGTCGTAGGAAGATTCAGTTTCTTCGATTTGACGACGGATTTGTTCGACGCGAGTCTTAACAGCAGCTTCGTTCCCATCAGCAACGATGGTGGTGCTGTCTTTGGTGATGATGACGCGACGAGCTTTACCAAGTTGGTCAAGCTTAACGGCATCAAGACGCAGACCAGCATCTTCGGTGATGACTTGAGCGCCTGTGAGGGTTGCCAAATCTTCGAGCATTGCCTTGCGGCGATCGCCAAAACCGGGAGCCTTGATTGCAGCAACGTTGAGAACTCCGCGTAAACGGTTAACAACAAGTGTCGCTAAAGCTTCCTTCTCAATATCTTCAGCAATGATGATTAGGGGACGACCAGAGCGAGCGACTTGTTCGAGAACGGGAACGAGTTCTTGAACTAATGCAATCTTCTTATCAGTAATTAGTAGCAATGGTTCTTCAAAAGAAGCTTCCATACGCTCTGCATCTGTCACGAAGTAAGGAGAGATATAGCCCTTATCGAAGCGCATCCCTTCGGTAATTTCCAATTCGGTGAACATGGATTTCCCTTCTTCAAGGGAAATCACACCTTCTTTACCGACTTTATCCATTGCTTGAGCAATCATTGCGCCGACTTCTTCATCGTTACCAGCAGAGATGGTTCCAACTTGAGCGATCGCCTTAGAATCTTCGATAGGCTTAGCATGTTCTTTGATTTTGCCAACCAAGAAAGCAGTTGCTTTATCAATACCGCGCTTAAGGGCGATCGAGTTAGCACCAGCAGCAACGTTACGAAGACCTTCCTTAACGATCGCATGGGCGAGAACGGTTGCAGTGGTAGTTCCATCGCCAGCCGCGTCGTTAGTTTTAGAAGCAGCTTGACGAATCAAAGCAACGCCAGTATTTTCAACGTTATCTTCTAGTTCAATTTCTTTAGCAATGGTTACACCATCATTAACGATTTGAGGAGAACCAAATTTCTTTTCAAGAACTACGTTACGACCTTTTGGCCCTAGGGTTACGGCTACAGCTTCAGCCAAGATGTCCATACCACGCTCTAGAGCGCGACGAGCATCTTCGTTATAAATAATTTTTTTAGACATGGTGTTTTCTATTTAGTAATTGGTTAACGAGCAATTAGGTGATTAGTGATTGGGTTTCGATCTCAGTTACCGAGTACCAATCACCGATTACCAATGATTATGAAACGATCGCTAAAATATCTTTTTCGGCTAGCAGCACATATTCGTCTGTGCCAAGTTTGATGTCAGTGCCAGCATATTTGGAGTACAAAACTTTGTCCCCAACTTTAACTTCTAGGGCTTGGCGCTCGCCTTTGTCATCAAGTTTGCCAGGTCCTACTGCGGCGATTTCACCGACTTGGGGCTTTTCTTTTGCGGTCTCAGGTAAGAAAATTCCACCTGCGGTTTTTTCTTCTTTAGCGCTTACTTTGATAAATACGCGATCGGCTAAAGGCTTTACGGTAGTTACGTTTAATGTCGTGGTTGCCATTGGTATTCACTCAGTTGACTAGCATTTTTTGGCTTTGTCTAGAGTGGTTTAGCACTCTAGGTGACTGAGTGCTAATTTAACCGAAAGGGTTGCAATGTCTATAGTGTGGTTTACCGAACTGAAATCCAAAAAGAAGGGATATGGCGCTTCGCGCCACATCCCTTCAGAAAGCAATATGAGTAATGAATTAAGCTGAGGTTGCCGAGGCAAATTCTTGTTGTAGCTCATTCACTGGTTCATGAATTGGATTTATTACTGACTCAGTGCCATTAGCAAGGCGTTGTTTTTGCAAATCTAAAGCCGCCTTAATCAAACCTTGGAAAAGTGGATGAGGACTGTTTGGACGAGATTGGAACTCAGGATGAAATTGTGTCGCAATGAAGTAAGGATGGCTAGGCAGTTCGACTACTTCAACCAAGCGACCATCGGGTGAAGTACCACTGATCACATAGCCAGACTCAAGGAACAGCGATCGATAGGCATTATTGAACTCATAGCGATGACGATGACGTTCGTAAATTACGGACTCGCTATAGAGCTTATGCGTTAAGGTATTAGGTGCAAGACGACAGGCATATAGTCCTAGTCTCATTGTGCCCCCTAGATTCACGACATCCTGCTGTTCGGGCAAGAGGTGGATGACGGGATTTTTTGATTCTGGAGCAAACTCTGCACTGTTGGCATCACTGAGTTGTCCGACATTTCTCGCCCAATCAATTACCGCACATTGCATACCTAAACATAGACCTAAAAATGGAATCTGGCGATCGCGGGCATACTTTACTGCCGCAACCTTGCCATCGACCCCACGATGACCAAATCCACCAGGAACGACGATCGCATGGACATCTTTGAGAAATTTGTCCGCACCATATGCCTCAATGTCTTCGGAATTAATCCAACGCAAATTGACATTACTATTCACAGCGATCGCCCCATGCTTAAGGGCTTCAATCACCGAGAGATAGGCATCGGTCAATCGTACGTACTTCCCAACAATCGCCACTTCCACTTGATGCTCAGAGCGGTAGAGACGCTCCACAAGGGTTTGCCAACTACGCAGATCGGGTTGACGTTGTTGCAGACCGAGCAGACGCAATACTTGTTCCGCCAAGCCTTCACGCTCCATTGCTAGCGGCACTTCATAGATACTCTTGACATCTTGCCCTGTCATCACGCACTCAGGCAGAACGTTACAAAACTCGGAGACTTTATCTTTGATATTTTGAGGTAAAGGGCGATCGCTGCGGCAGACTAAAATATCGGGCTGAATCCCCACTGACTGTAACTCTTTGACAGAATGCTGCGTAGGTTTGGTTTTCATCTCCCCTGCTGAGGCAATCCAAGGCATGAGCGTAACATGCATATAAACCACATTTTGCCGCCCAACATCTTTACGAAACTGGCGAATAGCTTCGATAAATGGTAAAGATTCAATATCGCCAACCGTTCCCCCAATTTCTACAATTACAAGATCGGGATTACCATTTTTAGCAACACGATGAATACGTTCTTTTATTTCATTGGTAATGTGCGGAATAACTTGTACGGTTCCGCCCTGATAATCACCACGCCTTTCTTTATTGATTACGCCTTGATAAATTGCGCCTGTAGTGACGTTACTAAGCTTTGACATCGAAGTATCAGTAAAGCGCTCATAATGCCCCAAATCGAGATCTGTCTCTGCGCCATCTTCGGTGACAAAAACTTCCCCATGTTGAAATGGACTCATCGTCCCTGGGTCAACATTGATATAGGGATCGAGCTTCAAAATTGCAATCGAATAATCTCTAGATTTAAGTAATCGTCCCAAACTTGCGGCAACGATTCCCTTCCCAATACTAGAGACAACTCCGCCAGTCACAAAGATATACTTAGCCATAAAGTTTCGTTATAGGGTGCATTGGCTTATTACTTTGTAAACCATGCTTAACAAAGTGATTATATAGCAGTGTCAAGACATCCATAAAGGTAAGGGCAGTTCATGGACTGCCCTTACCTTTACCGAAAGGGAGGTAGCTTCGATGCTTCAGCAAACTCAGGGCTTCGACTTCGCTCAGCCAACGGTCTACGCTGGCTGAGCGAAGTCGAAGCCGTCGAAGCCCTGAAATCTCACAAATGATTTAGACCTGCTATATAAAAAGGGATTGTGGCACTTAGTGCC
>CAIJEA010000361.1 GCA_903819605.1 uncultured cyanobacterium
GCGCCGCAACTCTCTTCTGGGTTTTGTTTTTGTCCTAACATCAACTGGCTACTGCTATAAACGCCAAAAGCTAAATGCTATAGCCATATAAGGCTCGATCATTAATAATGAGTAAATACACTTAGCGTACAAAAGTTAACAGATTTTCGGATATACTCCGCTAAACTTTTAGCCACGTTAATTCTGATGTGAGGAGGACAAGGCGATCGTTTCTACTACCAGTTCAATTAATGCAACCAATCTACAGCCTATGCAATCGACGACGGATCTCGGCACAGCTTTACAAACTGCTTCACAACTTATTGAGCCAATCGAATTAACTACGCTCGAATCTTCACAAATGTCTCAAATTGAACCCAACGCCCCAGTCCTCCGTATTATTGGTAAAGCTACATTATCTGGGCATGTCCCCATTAGTGGTGCAAAAAATTCAATCCTTGCCCTGATGGCAGGCACACTTTTATCCTCCGAAGGATGCCGTATTCGCAATGTTCCACATCTCGCTGATGTGGAACGCATGGGCGATATCCTTGAAACTCTCGGTGTAAAAATCAAGCGCAATGGGGATGTGCTTGACCTAGATACGAGTAACTTGACGACAAACTCTGCACCTTACGAATTAGTCAGCAAGATGAGAGCAAGTTTCTTTGGACTCGGTTCGCTATTAGCAAGGTTGGGATCGGCGAGAATGCCTCTCCCTGGTGGCTGTGCGATCGGAGCGCGTCCTGTAGAGCTGCACGTTCGCGGTTTGCAAGCTTTGGGCGCAGATGTGCAGATCGAGCATGGCATTGTAATTGCCCATGCCAAGAGTCGGAATGGACGTTTGCAGGGTGCAAAAATTTATTTGGACTACCCTAGCGTAGGCGCAACTGAAACCTTAATGATGGCAGCGACGTTAGCCGAAGGCGAAACCATTATTGAAAATGCGGCGCTTGAGCCTGAAGTAATCGATCTAGCCGATCTCTGCATTGCCATGGGTGCAAAGATTAGAGGTGCTGGCACAAATACGATCGTTATTGATGGTGTTGAAAAGCTCCACTTTGCCGATTTCACCGCCATTCCCGATCGCGTAGAAGCTGCAACTTTTATGGTTGCTGCCGCGATCACGCGCTCAACCTTATCCATGTCGCCAGTAATCCCCGCACATCTCACTGCCGCAATTTCCAAATTGCAAGATATTGGTGTCACCGTGCGTATAGATGCCCCAGATACAATTACGGTAATTGGTGGCGATCGCTACCGTGCCGTTGACATTGAGACCTTGCCTTATCCTGGATTCCCAACGGATATGCAAGCGCAATTTATGGCATTGCTGACCATCTGCGAAGGCAATGGTGTTGTCACCGAAACAGTATTTGAAAATCGTTTACAGCACGTTGCCGAACTCAATCGGATGGGTGCAAATATTCGCCTTAAAAATAATGTGGCAGTAGTTACAGGCGTTCCTCAATTGTCGGGCGCTCCCGTCATGGCAACCGATTTACGCGCTTCTGCTGCTCTTGTTATCGCAGGGCTTGCTGCTGACGGTGAAACTACCGTGATGGGCTTACATCACCTCGATCGCGGCTACGATCGCATCGAAGAAAAGCTCCGCAATGTTGGCGCAAAGCTGTACCGCACGAGTGAAGCTGTTCCCGTATAATTCGATCGGGACGCTGCATGGCAGCGTCCTGATTTTTTATCGATAGAGAATTCATGACTGAGCTTTGTGCGATCGCTCTAGGTAGTAACCTGAGCAGTGAAATAGGTGACTCCGAAAAAATTGTCCGTTCGGCGATCTCGCAAATCTCCACTCATTCAGAAATTGAGGTAGTTCGTGTTTCTCGTTGGTATCGCACCAAAGCCATCACCCTGCCAAATTCTGCACCACAGCCTGATTACATTAACGGCTGTGCGATTCTAAAAACTAGTTTGACTCCATTACAGCTTTTGCAAGCGCTTTTAAATATAGAGCTAATGTTTGGGCGTGAACGTCGCGAACGGTGGGGCGCAAGAACTCTCGATCTTGATTTGTTGCTTTTTGGCGATCGCTTGATCGATACCCCAGAGTTAGTTTTACCGCATCCTCGTATGAGCGATCGCGCCTTTGTATTATTACCATTAGCTGAGATTGCCGCCGATTGGACTCATCCTGTGCATCAAGTGACGATCTCTAATCTCGCCCAAAATCCACCTGATTTAGATTTGAGCCATCCGATTGCGATTGATATGGAAGCCTTTGCATTAAGTTGAGATAGCAATCAATCTTCAATGCCAGTACAAAAACTAGTGAGCCAATTTCTCGCAATCTCTCGCAGTGCAAACTCATGCCCTAATTTGCCACCTGATATGGCATATTTCAATGAAAATTCTAGGTTCCCTTTATATTTATCTCTTACCATAGCTCGCAATCGCTTTAGGTCAAATACAGGAATTCTAAATTCGCTGGGAAGGTGACCCTGCTCAAATAAATCCTTAAGCACATTCCATTTGTAGGCAGCAGAATCTAGTATGACTCTGGAATTATCTTGGCGATCGCGAATCATAAAAGTCACCAGTGGTATTCCCCTCCATCCATTAGCAAGGATGTTTTCTTTGAAGGCGATCGCTATTGCTTGAGTATTTGAGGCATCATCACCAACTTGGCTAAAAGCATCGAAAAAAACTTGAGGTGGAAACCAATAAGCGGCTGACAACATTTTTTTTACTGTTGTAACTGCATGTAATTTTTCTTCATCAGAAAATTCACTGTCATCCTCGATGCCAAAATGCTCCCAACTAAAATCAACCCAATCCGATGTTACTAGTGCTGATGAGCCTAAATTAAAATCAAAAACATTAGCTTTTTTATCTACGACAGATTCAACAACACTTTCTGGTTCAACAACACTTTCTGCAATAGGTTTTTTTCGTTTTGAGGATGCCAGTTTGTTTTTGTTTCTCCATTCAATAAACTGTTCATCTATTAAGACTTGATTAACCCTTGCGACGCTATAAAGTTTTATGGGGTTAGCACTTTTTGATTTGGGATTGCGCTTTGTCATGTCGCATTCCCCCAAAAATTTTTCAATCATCGCGTCGGTAAAACTATGTAACTTCTTTAGTTCACTAAAAGA
>CAIJEA010000362.1 GCA_903819605.1 uncultured cyanobacterium
AATGTAGGGGCAATTCATGAATTGCCCCTACATTTTTTATGACTTCGCAATCATGCTTTTATAAGTTCCATCAAGAACTGATAAAGCTGCCACATATTGCGGGTCTTCTTTCGTCCCAAGCTGTTTTCGAGTAATTGGCTCAGTAAGTGCTACTTCCACATTCGGAATGATGCCGCGTTTATGAATATTGTGATGCAATGGAGTCTCATACTTAGCGATCGTTACTGCTAAGCCTGAGCCATCCTCCAATTCATAAAGAGATTGAATTAAGCCCTTTCCATAGGTTTTTGTACCGACAAGTTGAGCGCGATCGTTCTCTTGCAAAGCCCCTGCCAGAATTTCACTAGCACTAGCTGAACCACCATCAGTAAGCACAGCTAATGGATCGGTAGTAATCGCTCCCCCTTTTGCTTCAAAACTCTCTTGTACTCCATGTCGGTCTACTGTATAAACAACAGTTCCTTCAGGAATCCACATCCGTGCAATCTGTAATCCTGCATCGAATAGCCCCCCTGGATTGCCTCTTAAGTCCAACACATATCGATCTGCACCTTCAGCCTCAAACTTTTTAATCGTCTTTTCCATATCTGCTGATGCATTGCCATTAAACTGATTTAAACGGATATAGCCAACCTTATGACTGGATTCTTGATTGAGTTTGGCAATGATTGGCGTAACTGCAATGCGATCGCGTTTAACTACCACATCCAACTTTTCTAATTCCTTACCATTGGCTAAAGGACGCTCTATAGAAAGCTTTACTTCGGAACCGATCTGTCCCCTCATCCTTGTCGCGCATTCATCAAGGCTTAAGCCTTTAGTGGGAATATTATCAATGCCAATAATGCGATCGCGCGATCGAATACCTGCTACATACGCAGGTGAACCTTCGATGGGTGCAATAACGACTATATGGTTATCAGGCTCATCTACTGCTATTTGTAGACCTACGCCCGTTAACTCTCCTGATGTGCTGGTTTTCATGCTCTTGAACTTGTCAGGCTCTAGCAAGCGCGTAAAAGGATCGTTCAAAGTCGCCAGCATTTGCTTGATGGCTGTATAGGTATCCTCGCGACTATTAAATTTTAGGTTTACAAACTGACGGCGCACCTTATACCAGTTTTGATTGTTAAATCCCTCATCCACATAGGAGCGATTGACAATTTGCCAAACATTAGTCAGAAATTTTTGTTCCTGCAAATAGTCTGTAACCGCTGCACTTACACCACCCATCCAGAAAAGCTGAACGGCGATCGTCACAAAAATAATTACTAACCAAGACCAAATACGACGCTGCTTTATCATGCTCTCTATGCAAATTGTTTATATAAAAATATTCTCTCTATCCTAACTAATCTAGCTTTCATCAAGCCCAAGTTTGTGATTTCCCACCCCAACAGTGCCATAAATTATAAGAGGTGCTTTGTTTTACTTCTAGTTTATAGGTTTACTTAAATGCATCATTGGCAAAAATTTCAAGCGGCGCTGATTTTTTACACTTGTTTGCCTTTGCATCCTCAAGGAATGCTTGATTTTAGGGGGATTGCTCTCTATGCGCCACTAATCGGTATTTTGATCGGCAGCGCGATCGCCACTCTTGACTTTGGCTTAGCAATGCTCAACCCTTCGTCAGAGTTAATTTACTTACGTTCTCTACTTACAATTTTCTTAGGATTGCTAATCACAGGTGGGTTGCACCTTGACGGTGCAATGGATACAGCCGATGGGCTAGCCGTCACCGATCCTAATCGCCGTCTTGAGGTGATGGCAGATAGCAATACTGGTGCGTTTGGGGCGATCGCAGGAATGACGATTTTGTTTTTAAAAGTTATCGCTCTTGCTGCTATTAAAGATCAGCGATTTTGGATTTTAGCCAGTGTATGGACATGGGCAAGGTGGGGACAACTCCGAGCAATTATGGCTTATCCCTATCTGAAAGCGATCGGTAAAGGCAAATTTCATCAAGAAAATTTACATCATTGGCAGGTGTGGATAGTGGCGATTTTATTAACGATTGGCAATTTAGCGATCGGCTGGTTTTATCAATCAATTTATTTAGCAATTGAGTTAACTGCGATCTCATTGAGCTTCTCTTGGGCGATCGGCGCATGGCTCAACCGTCAACTTGGTGGACAAACTGGTGATACTTATGGTGCGATTGTCGAGTGGACAGAGGCTTTGAGTTTGTGTGCGATCGCCTTCTTGTAAATTTTATTCATACCTCCTTTCCAGTGAATAAAGTGTTACGCGACGAAGCTATACACCACTTTATTCACTGTATAACACCTCTTCTTTTGGTAAGAGGGGAGTAAACCTCTTATTTGTCAATTGCTAACTTTGATATGTCTTCTAAATAATGAGGCAGAGCTTTGCTCCGCCTCATTATTTAAATTTAAGGACGAGCACCATTGTTATCTTCGGGATATTTAAGTGGCAAACCCAAAGCTTCAACTAGTTTTTCCTCTGTGATACCCAACTTCTTGTCTGCGTCATCTAAGTCAGGACGAGGTGGTCTACTTCAAGGTCTCTCTTGACTAGATTCTGATTGTGTTTGAGCTGAAAAATTGAGATTTAATGTATTGGGTAACATTACTACAGCACTCTCTAGAATGCCAGCGCTCGCTACAACTTGTATGGATTTAGTAAATTTAATCATCGCTTTTGTAATTTATCTTGAATTAATAAAAAATCCCCCTCTTACGAAGGGGATTTTTTATTGATCAACTATTGTAAACAGATACAAAACCGTCGATTAGAAATTAACCGTTGATAGCAGGAGCGGACATAGCAACAGGAGCAACATCAACAGCAGCCAAATCGAGAGGGAAAT
>CAIJEA010000363.1 GCA_903819605.1 uncultured cyanobacterium
AGCCAGAAAAACTGACTCCATCTAAAGACCATTGACGTTTGCTATCTGGCAAACCAAGTCTCTGATAGTTATCTGTGTGATCTAGAATAACGGCATGAGTTTTGCCTTTAGATGTACGCAGCGAACGTCCAATCATTTGCAACCAAAATATTAGGCTTTTGGTAGGACGTACTATTTGCACACATTGCATCTCAGGTACATCAAAACCTTCCGTAACAATATTGCAGTTACATAGTATTTTTGTCCTGCCATTTTTAAACCGATCTAAGATTGCTGCTCTTACTTTTGTAGGAGTATCCCCATCAATATGCTCAGCCTTATATCCTGCCGCATTATAGGCTGCTGTATATTGTTTACTTAATTCTACATTGACTGCAAATACAACTGTCTGTTTTCCAAAAGCGTGTTTTTTCCATGAATCCACTAAATCTGCTCTTACCTCAGATTGCATAACTACATCTGCCAATTGGTTTAACTGATAGTCGCCCGCTTGAATTCTTACCGAGCTAGTATCAATTCTCTGTTTAGTGTAAGCGTACAGTTTGTATGGGCATAGATAGTTTTGGGCTGTCAATGTTGTAACATTCGGACCTTCTAACAATATTTCAAAGCTACCTCTAAAACCTTTACCATCAGTTCTTGCTGGAGTTGCGGTAACACCTAGTATGATTGAGTCTCTATAGTGATTGATAATTTGTTGGTATGTCTCAGCAGTTGCATGATGAGCTTCATCAATGATTACTAATCCTGCTTTCGGGAAATCTGTTCTTATCAATGAAAGAATACTAGCTACTTGAATTACACGACTAGGATGTCTTGTCTCACCAGCCTTAATAACTCCTATTTCCCATTCATTTATTTTTTCTTTTTTAAGAGCTAGTACAGCCTGATCGATTAATTCTTTGCGATGAGCAACGATTAAGCAATTGCGATCCGAAGCATATGGATTAATTCTATGGCGTTTAGCTAACTCTACAAAACATCTTGTTTTTCCTGCACCTGTTGGCAACTGAAGCATTATTCTTCGCTTGCCATACTTAATCTGCGCTTCAATACGGTCAATTATTTTTACTTGATAATCTCTTAGCGTGTGCATATTCCCCAGCTTTTATGCGGATTTATTAATTAAAGCAGATAAATATCTTTGAGGTGCACGAAAATATTGGTACTATTTGCTGATTTTAGCAAAAATAACTTAATTTAAAGGTTGAAAAGTCTAGATATAAAGATCGTCTTTTTCTTTCACCAGGATTAAAGGAGAGATCGCCTTCACTCACAAACTTGTAAACAAGCAACTAGAAGCGATCGCCTATGCCGAGAATCATTAAGCAGTGTCATAATATAAAGCATCGTAACCAATGCGATCGCCAAAGGTAAATTTTATGAATGCCAAACTGATTAATGGACAAACTAAGCTATCTATTAACGTCTTAGTCAAAAATGAAAAAGATAGCAGAGTCAGCGCTAGAGTCTTAGGACTGCCCGAATATAGCGTTACTAGCAGCGATCGCCACTCAGCTATTTCTGAATTAGATCGATTAATTACTGCAAATTTATTAGAGAATGAAGTCATATCTCTAGAACTAGAAATTCCTCAACGAGAACATCCTTGGCAAAAATTTGCAGGAATTTATAAGGATAGTCAGCTATTTGACTCCGTACTAACCAACATTGAATCTCATCGCCGTGAACTAGATTCACAAACTGCAAATGACTATCCAAATGATCGCCATACTCACAAACCTGTAAACAAGCGAATATAGTGCGATCGCCCCAAATAGTCACAAATAAGGGTAGGATTTTCGATGGATTCTTAACACTTTTCGTCGCTAAATACCGCAAACGTCATGGAAACCCCAAAAATCTTGGGCTACGCTCAGCCAGCCGAATGGCAACCCCATACCGCCTGTTGGCTAGCCTTCCCCAGCCATCGCGATCTGTGGTTAGAGTATCTTGATATCGTCCAAGCAGAATTCGTCGCCCTAGCCAAAGCGATCGCCACATCCGAACAGCTAGAAATCTTAGTACTAGAGGAAACTGCCGAACTTGCAAAGGAACTTCTCGGTGATTTACCAGTGCGCTTTCATCAGATTCCCTTTGGCGATATCTGGATGCGTGACATTACCCCGATCTATGTCAAGAATACTGATGGAAAGCTAGGAGCTTTACATTTCCAATGGAACGGGTGGGGCGGCAAATATATGCTCGAACATGACGATCGCGTAGCAGGGAATATTCTCCAAACCCTTGACATTCCAAGATTTGAATTTGACTGGGTACTCGAAGGCGGTGCGATCGAAGTTGATGGTGAAGGAACTTGTCTTACTACTAAGCAATGTCTCCTCAATCCCAATCGCAATCCCGATATGGATCGAGATGCGATTGAGTCTGGATTAAAATCTGCTTTAGGAGTCGAGAAAGTACTGTGGATCGAAGAAGGACTGCTCAACGATCACACCGACGGGCATATCGACACGATCGCCCGTTTTATTGCTCTTCAGACTGTCATGTGTATGCAGCCAACTTCAGAGGACGATCCTAACTATCAAGTTCTCAATGATATTGCTGCACAATTAGAAACGATGACCGATGCTAAAGGCCGCAAATTGAATGTAATTAAGATTCCATCACCGAATCTCGTTCTTGATGATGAAGGCGAAATTATGCCAGCCAGTTATCTGAATTTCTACATCTCTAATGACAGCGTAATCATTCCCATATATGGTTCTGTAAAGGACGATCTCGCAGTCCAAGAAATCGCCAAGCATGTCCCAACCCGCAAAGCGATCGGGCTTTCTGCAAAACATATTCTTCTAGGTGGCGGTGCATTCCA
>CAIJEA010000364.1 GCA_903819605.1 uncultured cyanobacterium
GTGCGCGGCTTTGCCGCGCACCACTAATTATTTACGGGGAATGGAGTAGCTTAACCAATTTGATAGGTTTGGTTTCTACCTAACTCCTTAGCACGATAAAGTGCATAGTCCGCAGATGTGAGTAGCACCGAGGGAAGCGAATCCGTCTTCGGGACTAAAGAAGTTACACCCATACTTAGGGTCACAGACTTACTAACAGACGAATCCTCGTGAGGAAGTGCTAATTCTTCTAATCTTTTGCGGATGACATCTGCAACTAGCATAGATCCTTCTATATCCGTATTCGGCAAAACTAGTACAAACTCTTCACCACCATATCGGGCTGCCAAATCCGCAGGGCGACGTACTGATTCTTTAATCAAATGCGAAACTTTGCGTAAACAATCATCACCCGCAACATGTCCATAGGTGTCGTTATAGTTTTTAAAGAAATCAATGTCACACATAATTAAAGACAAAGGTTGCTGCTCTCTAGCCAATCTTTGCCATTCTTGTTCTAGATACTCATCAAAACAGCGCCGATTTGCTAGTTGAGTTAAGCCATCTAGATTGACCAATCTTCCTAATTTTTCATTAGCTTCTTGAAGCAGTATTTCAGCAATAATACGATTATTAATTTCTTGCTTGAGCCTTTCATTTTGCTCTTGTAACTGTCTTTGTAATCTTCGTAAGGTAAGCTGATTCTCAACTCGAGCAAGTACTTCAGCAATTTGAAAAGGCTTAGTAATATAGTCCACCCCACCCACAGCAAATGCTTGTACCTTGTCTAAGACTTCATCCCTTGCGCTAATAAAAATCACAGGAATATCACAAGTTAGATTGCTTGACTTTAATTGCTGACAGACCTGAAAGCCATTCATGTTTGGCATATTAATATCCAACAGCACTAAGTCAGGCGGATCAGACTGTACATGGGACAGAGCTTTTATACCATCACTTACACCATATGCTTCATAACCCTTACGAGTCAGCATAGTTAGCAATAACTGTAGATTAGGAGGCGTATCATCTACAACTAAGATGTACTCTTTTTTAGGGATGGCTTCAAGCAGTTGCATTTTGCTATCATCACGACATCTTGGACATTTTGAACACAATACCGAAATTGATCAATCCGTAACCCTTATATATTTGTTTATATGTTTGTTTACAGAAAAAACGTTTAGTATTTTGAAATATGCAGAGAAGCGAACCCAATAACTTGGCGGACTATTAATCTACTGTTCATCTCACTGATATTAAACTTTATACTAGGTATGTCTTAAAAACTGTATAGGTTAAGATGTAGGCACTTTTACAATCTTACTTCTCCTATAACAATTTTCAAGTATTTAGCATAATTCTTCAGCAATTCTCATTATGAAAATCTGTATACGAAAAGCGCCGCTTTAATATTTTTTTCGCATATAGATTGTAGAAATGCCATTTCCTACAATGCTATCAACCTCGTAGTGAAATTTCATAGGGTAGACAAGCTTAACAGCAATGTATCGATAGATATATCAGCTAAGATACATAGTGATGGTAAATCTTCTGCCAGTCGTTCTCAATAAGTTTTTAAAAGTTTTTCACTCATTGTGTTAACCAATGTCTAATGGTGCATCTCAAAGAATCGATCTCTCAGGAAGCGCTTTGGGCATGGTCTCAACTATTAGTTTTCCTGCAATTGTAGGAACAGCCGACATGATGCTTAAGTCTGCGACCGTAAGACTGGTAGGCTATGAAAAAGTTGGCAATGGTTTTTGTACAGCGATTGTTAGAGGGCAAATTACGGATGTTCGCATGGCTGTAGAGGCAGGAGCCGAAACAGCCAGAGAATTCGGTCAATTGGTCTCCACAATTGTAATTCCTCGTCCTTATCCTAATTTGGAGGCAATATTGCCCATTAGCACTCGTCTTAGTCAATTGACCGATGGCAGATATAGCCGTTTAAGTAATCAGGCAATTGGGTTACTTGAAACGCGTGGTTTTCCTGCAATGGTTGGAGCCGCAGATATGATGTTGAAATCAGCAGATGTACATCTAGCAGGTTATGAGACGATTGGGGCGGGTTTGTGTACAGCAATTATTCGGGGCAATGTAGCTGATGTGGCGATCGCGATCGAGTCGGGGATGTATGAAGCCGAGCGTATTGGCGAATTTCATACGCTAATGATTATTCCTCGTCCTCTTGACGATCTTGAAGAAACTCTGCCAACTTCAGAATATTGGATTGAGTCGCCTATACCGATTAGCATTCCGATGGCTGCGTTACAAGAGCAAGAGAGGGAATTAGTACAACTGCCAAACTTAGAAATTGCTGAAGTTGAAACTATTTCCATAGGCGATCGCTAAAAAATTTGTGGATATGACACTATAGCTTTAGCCAGTTAGGGTTTTGAGATTTAATAAATAACCAGATTTTTTGTGGTGCGGCGGAGCCGCACCACA
>CAIJEA010000365.1 GCA_903819605.1 uncultured cyanobacterium
ATTGTTTCCATGACCTTGGCAGCACATTGCTTTGATAGCGTAGAGTCAATCTCTGAAGCAACTGATTGTGAAGATTTTTGGCGAGCAGATTTTGGCGATCCCATGAGACGATTAACTCTTGACTTGTTTAAATTTGGCATATTTTATATGCAAAGTCATTCTATCGACTTATATTCCTACTTTGCGATATAGACGACCGCCAATAAAGGTCAATACAATCAGAACTGACAGTAGGATAAATGCGTCAAACCAGTAACCATAAAGACTTGTGCCATTGAGTAACATTACGCCGCGCAGGGCATCAACCTCGTAGGTCAGAGGATTAATATGGGAAATGACTTGCAACCAAGTTGGCATGATCTCGATGGGGTAAATGGCGTTACTGGCAAAAAATAAGGGCATCGTCATTAGCTGTCCCATGCCGTTAAAGCCTTCGCGGGACTTGATCACACAGGCGACGATAATCGAAAAGATTGAGAAGCAAGCCGCTCCCAGAAATACGATTAGCAAAACCCCTAACATGGCGATCGCACTAAAGTTAAGCTGTACTCCCAAGACAAAGGACAGGATATAAACCACAAAAACCTGTGATAAACAGCGCACACCCGATGCAATCCCTTTACCCAAGACGATGGAAGCGCGAGGCGTAGGACTAACCAGAAATTTTTGGGCTAATCCTAAATCTCTTTCCCAAATTAGCGACATACCGCCGCTAAAAATCGAAACAAAGAGAACGCTTTGGGCAAGAATTCCCGCCGCCATAAAGTCTAGGTATGGCAATCCATTAGTAGGAATGCCGCGAATTCTGGTAAACACTTGACCGAAAATTAACAACCACAGTACGGGCTGTACGGCGCGGACGATTAAATCCGTGGGATCGTGGCGCAATTTGCGAACTTCTAGTTCCGTAATTACCAAGGTTTTATTGATAAATTCCGCGATCGCTTGCCAAGGATTTCTTCTTCGCAAACGTCTTGAGCCTGACAAACTATCCCAATCGTTGAGCCGTGCGTCGATTTCGAGATGTTTCACGATAACTTCCTCCTCCTGTTGTCATTTGATCGCCTGTGTAATGGATGAATACATCATCTAAAGTGGCATCTTCTCGATCGAGATTTGCCTTTAGTTCGCTGGGAACACCTGTCACTACGACTTTACCCGCTTGCATAATCGCCACGCGATCGCACAAACTATCCGCTTCTTCTAAGAAATGCGTGGTTAAAATAATCGTCGTTCCATACTGCTCGCGTAGCTGCTGCACCAAAGCCCAGACATAACTCCGCGCAAGGGGATCCAAGCCCACCGTCGGCTCATCGAGAAAAAGAACTTGGGGTTGATGCAACATCGACTGAGCAACTTCTAAGCGCCGAATCATCCCGCCTGAATATTGACGCACAAGCCGATGCGCTGCTTCTTCCAAACCCATAAATTCCAACACATCCCGAATCCGTGATTCGCGATATTTGCGAGGAATGTCATAGAGCTTAGAGAAAATCAGTAGGTTCTCATAGGCAGTGAGACTGCCATCAGCCGAGAGGGACTGCGGCACATAACCGATCGCTCGCCGAATTTCTGATGGTTGATGGGTCAGGTCTAAACCTGCGATCGCTGCACTTCCCGAACTTGGCGGCAACAGCGTCGTTAGCATTTTAATCGTGGTACTTTTGCCTGCACCATTTGGGCCCAGCAAGCCAAACACTTCTCCTGCTTTGACCTGAATATTTACATTGTCCACCGCCCGCATTTGTCCAAAATCTCGCGTCAGAGATCGCGTCTCTAGCATGATGTCACTATGGCGATGTTCATCTGAGTAAGTGGCAAACGGCTCGGTACTTCCATGCAATCTAGTCACAGATGGATTTGCTCCTTTATTCAAAGAATAAATTAGTTAGGATTTATAGCTATACGAAAAAAACGAAATGTCGTAGGGGCAATTCATGAATTGCCCCTACAACGAAATACGGGTTTCAATTCATTTTGTGTAAGTAGTAATAGTTAGATAACCTAATAATTTTAACTAACTATTAGGTTATCTAATAATTAGTTATATAGCAACCCCAATTGATCTAATTTTTTTGTAAACAAAAAACTCTTGTGGAAAAACTATGCTTAAAGCTTTTTCTTATATAAAGCAATGAAAGTTGCTTGGGACATAAAACCCAAATAAAGGCGGCGCTTCGCGCCGCCTTTATTTGGGTTGAGAGATCGCTTGCAGAGATCCGCAAATCAAGATTGACGTAAAATCTCTCCGAACACTTTTGATATACGGGTTTGAAAGCGTTGATTATGTTGGAGTTTTAAGAATGGACGAGTCATCTCTAGAGGTTTGAGGCGAACTCGATCCCAAACCTTAACAGCGCGTAAAGTTCCTAGTTGTAATTCTTTTTGTACCATGAGTTCTGAAATCGCCGCCGCACGCACACTACTCTCCAAGGCTTCCTTCACGATTTCACCACTACTCAGCACTAACATGATTTCCAATTCTGCTAGATTTACTTCCCAACTCTGTAAAGCTTGCTCGAATACCTGTTTGTCCCTGAGCCTGACAGTAAAGCACACCGTATAAATTCTGCTGTAATGCGATCGCCTAGCATGTCGATACTGACACCTCCAAGTTCAAGAATTGACCAATGGGAATCCATTCTTTTTTTGCTTATCTTGACAGATGTTACGTGGAAGGAAGAGCCAGTTTTGGAGTTGATATAAAAAGAGCCACTGAGTTTATAGAGTTGCCGTGCGGATTCAGAGTTTGTGAGGAGATTGGAAAAGTTTATTTAGGGCGGTTCTGCGATCGGAGGGACGATAGGCGATGGGCGATCGCAGCTATCCAAATTCCAAATTGATGGACTGGTATTATATCAAGTATTAACACAAGCTTTTTTACTAAAAGGTTCATGCACATCCATACTCTCGACCAATGGCAGCACTCTCATAATTTTTCGATAGATCGCCATCAAGCTGAAAGTAAAACCAAAATCGTACTTCTACTTACAGCCGTAACTATGGTTGCAGAAATTGTAGCAGGAATAATTCTTGGCTCAATGGCTTTGTTAGCGGATGGGTGGCATATGGCAACACATGTTGCTGCATTTGGAATTGCAGTTTTTGCCTATCAATATGCTCGAAGTCAGGCAAATAATCCTAGATATACTTTCGGAACGGGAAAAGTCAGCATACTTGGAGGTTTTACAAGCGCCGTTGTACTAGCAGTAATCGCTTTTATAATGGCTCTTGAATCAACGACCCGTTTTTTTCAGCCTCAAGTAATTCAATTCAGTGAAGCGATCTATATTGCAGTTTTTGGCTTAATAGTTAATCTCGCAAGTGCGTTACTTTTAGACGATCATCACGACCACGAACATCATCACCCACATGACGATCTTGAGCATCATGACCACTCGCACGAACATCATCAAGATTACAATCTGCGTGCAGCCTACATTCATGTTATAGCCGATGCCATAACCTCTGTTCTTGCCATTATTGCCTTATGCGCGGGCAAGTTTTTGGGTTGGATTTGGTTAGATGCTGTAATGGGCATAGTTGGGGCTGTAGTAATTGCTAGATGGTCGTATGGATTAGCCCGTGAAACTGGTTCTATCTTGCTAGATGGGGGGATTGATAAGCATATCAAGTTAGCAATTACCAAAGCTATAGAAGAAGATGGTGATAATCGAATCACCGACCTACATGTTTGGAATGTTAGTCAAAATCACCTATCAGCAACAATCGCTATTGTTACGCATTATCCCCAGCAACCAGAATATTATAAAGAACTGCTACAACATATTCCCAGTCTTTCACATGTTCTTGTCGAAGTTAATCATTGTCATGGAGAGCCTTGTTTAGACTGATAACTAAAAAGCTTTAGGACTTACGCAAAAATGGCTTGAAACCCGCATTTCATAGTAGTAAGGGCAATTCATGAATTGCCCCTACATTTCGTTCGTTTGC
>CAIJEA010000366.1 GCA_903819605.1 uncultured cyanobacterium
ACTCTCACAACTCATTTTGGATTGCTATAGTAGGGAGGGAGTACGTTAATAATGGAGAGGGACACAAAGTGCCCATGCTCCTTTATATTAGGGTTAGCCTAAAAGAGCTTCAATATCTTTACGCAAACCAGCATCTTCAGGGGCAACACTAGAAGGGTAATACTTTACGACCTTACCTTCTTTATCAACAAGAAACTTGTTGAAGTTCCATTGCACTTGGTTGCCAGTAGTGTCGGTGAGATATTTATAAATATCAACAATCTCATTACCTTTGACTTTGACTTTGCTGAATAGATCAAAGCTGACATCGTAGGTGAGAGAGCAGAAGCTCTTAATTTCTGCTTCAGATCCAGGCTCCTGTGCACCAAAGTCATTACTTGGAAAGCCAAGAATCTCAAAACCTTTATCTTTGTATTCACGATAAAGAGACTCTAAACCCTTATATTGCTTGGTGTATCCACATTTAGAGGCAACGTTAACTACTAGGGCAACTTTACCTTTGTACTGAGCTAGATCAACTGGTTGACCATCGATATTTGTGATCTTGAAATCGTAAAGTGTGGACATAGCTTATATCTTGTAGGTGGTTTTAGGGTTGCTATAGTTGAAAAGACTTAATATAGCGTTTTGCAGCGATTTTTAATGGCAAGTGTAATTATCCTGATTGGTGTACCTGCAAGCGGCAAATCTACCCTTGCTGAACAGATGTTGCGTGCCTCTAATCAAAATAGTCAAAAGCAAACACAATTAATCAGTCCCGATCGCATTCGTGCATCACTATATGGATCGACTGCCAATCAGGGAGATTGGGCAGAAATATGGGATCAGATACAGCAAGAATTTACTAAGGCCTCGAAATCGCAACAATCTGTAATATATGATGCCACAAACTATAAGCGTGAATATCGCAAAAATGTGATCGCTCTTGCCAAAGAACTCAGATTTAAGCCCATTACAGGGATTTGGTTAAATGTACCGTTATGGATTTGTTTATCTCGCAACGAAATCCGCGATCGCGTTGTCCCTGAAGATTTAATAGTTGATATGTATCGCACTCTATCCTATACGCCACCTACTCTCGGTGAAGGTTTCGATCGCATCCTATTTCGTGATGAAAAACTAGACAACGAATGGATCGATTGAGTACATCCTTGCTTGTGAGGAAGCAGATTTAAGTGTCTTTTTTTGTAAGTAGCTAGGCGCAATTAAATATAAAACCCCAAAACCTGTGCCAACCGTTGCGCGGTCGGCACAGGTTTTGAACTGTCTTTTCAATTCTGCGGAGATACCTTAGTGAGAAATGCTGCACCTCTAACTTTCTGAGTTTAGAGATGCTCGTTTTGTGTTAGCTTAAATAGACTCAATCTCTAAACGGTACAACGGGTTAAAATGGCTAAGCGCCGCAATCAGAAAAAAGAAAAAGCTCTTCGCAACCAAGCGTATGCGCGTAAGTTTCGCAAGCGCACCCCTATGGGTCGCTTTGGACGTAGAAGACCAATGGGCAGCTATAACGATCCTGAAGATTCTGAATCCAATGGAGCTGCGGATACAGGTGCAGCCGATACTGGCGCTGCTGATACTGGTCCTTCAGGTGGTAAGTTCTAAATTGAATTCTGGATCTCGCTTCCCAGTATTCTTAAGATCATGACCATTAGTTTTGCCCTTGCCCTACATACAACGACGACAAAACTAGAGCTTGCGATCGCTAAAGTAGATCGCAACTCTCAGATTTATATCACCTACAAACAGCAGTCATGGGAACTAGGCAGAGAATTATCTGTGCAGTTTCATGACTGCTTAGATCTGTTTGTGGGTGATATTTTGTGGTCTGATTTTGCTTTTTTGGCGATCGCTACAGGTATAGGCAGTTTTACAGGAACAAGGATCGGCATCGTTGTGGCAAGAACGCTTGGCGAGCAGTTAAATATTCCTGTATATGGGATTGATTGTGCGTCGATTATCACTAGATCGCAGCAATCCAATCCTCCTTTGTCTTTAGGCGAGAGCCTGTTAGCGATCGCCTACGATCGATGGCAAGTTGGAATTTATTCTAATTGGCAAGATGTTTTGCCTCTATACGAGGTTTGATAGACATCACCTCAAAAAGCAGTAGAGTCGCCAAGCGAATCTACTGCTTTTTGGCGGTTCTACACCATGTCAATCACGCGCTTTGATTTCTTAAAGTGGTAGAATTACGATGCTGATGGTATGTATAGGATTGAATTTTCTCAACTAGCGATCGCTCGTTAGAATTATAGGGAACAATCTTTTATTATCTAGGCTCATATACTTTAAGACGGTAGTTACTCCCAGCTTGACCTATGCTTCAAGACGCGATCGCCATTCGTCATTATCAAAAAATTACAGACTCCTTAGTCGAAATGTCGGAACGAGGTTATCGCTCTACCGATGAAATGAGACTTTTTTTAGATGGATACCTATCGGCTCTGCGCTTTACTAATGCTGTAGAAGCCCATAATATCCATCGCCTTGAAGAGGAAATCATCCGATTTTTGTATGATTCCTCTAACTTTGCGTCTCCCTATGAGTTTGAGTTTGAGGTGGAGCGTGGTGAAAGGTAAACACTATGACGGACACCTGCTGTAATTGGAGTTTGAAAGCGCTCTTGCTCAACAACTTGTAATCCTTGTTCCTCACAGAATATATCGAGCTGCTCGCTTTCTTCAGGAAGCCACTGTCCGCGATAAAGAATTGCAGTGCCACTTTTCTTTAAAAATGGTAGACAATAACCCGCACAGATGTCTGGTTTACCCACAGCCCTTACAACTGCTAAATCGTACTTTTTTTTATAGGGGGAAACCTGATTAATATCTTCGACTCGACCCACTTGGGCAATCGCATTTGATAATTGCAAATCATGGATCGTTTGCTCAACAAAAGCAACCTTTTTATGTTTGCTATCAACTAATGTGACTTGCCATGATGGTCGAGCAATCGCGATCGGTAAGCCAGGGAAACCTGCGCCAGTGCCAATATCAATCACCTTAATATTTTCACGATCCCAGTAAGCTAAAACTCCACGCAATGAGTCCCATAAATGCTTTTCCCAAAAGTCATCGGCAGCAGTAATCCGAGTCAGATTTTGTTTGCTATTGCCCTCCAAGACCAGTTCATACAGCTTTTCAAATCGATCAATTTGGTCAGGGTTTGGTGACCAGTTAAGGGTAGATTGCCAATGCTCGAATAGATGGGAAAAGTGGGGCATAAAAAACATTGATTAGAAATAGCGCCAAGCGCGATCTCTACTTTACTAGCGATCGCCAGATATCTCATTTGATGTTTGTGAAATTTCGACATTAGACGATAAGATCAAAAAACATTAAGATTCATGTAGCATTGCTAAACGGTGATAGATAAATAGCGGCGCGAAGGGTTGTCGCTCATAGGCTGTTACCGAAATATAACAAAAAAATATAAGAGGATTAAAACTAATGACCGAAGAGTCTAAGGTGCGGACTGCTTTTACAAAAGATGAGCGTGGCATCCTAAATAATTGGGCGATCGAACCCAAGATGTATTTTGATGACAAAGACGAAAAGAATGTCAAGAAGCAAGGTGAAGCGCTTGTTGGTACAAAAGATGCTCAACTCCTAAATGGACGCTTGCCCATGATTGGGATTACTTTGCTTGTTTTGGCAATGATTGGGATTACCTTATTCGCCATTGCTTAGGTGGCTACTGGTAAAGAATTTTTACAAATTATCGGTTTCTAAAAATGGGGGCAAAGCTTGGCTTTGCCTCTAAAATTATCACCTTATGACAATTCCTCAAGACCCAATTCAGTTTTTAACGCTTGCCGAAGCTCATGCGATCGATGGCGCTATGCTTTCGACAATGGAAAAATTTATGACTCGCATCACCGTCTCATCGATGCGGATCATTGTGAAAATTGCTCAGGATCTCAAGATTCATGCTGAAGAGCTTGCGCCTAGCCTAATCGTGCAATGGATTGAGCAGGATTCGCAAATTCGCCAAGAGCAAGGCGAAGATGCTGCATTTTTGAAATGGTCTTCTCCGCATCCTGATTTAGATTTTGAAGATACACGTCAGGATGAAGTTACACCTGCAAAGCTTTCTAGCCATGAGAAATTTCTCACGCGTATGGTAATTTCGGCAATGCAAGCATTAGTCGCGATCGCCCAAGATTTCAGCTCCCATATCGAAGATTTAACCGTTGAGCAAATAATTTCTTGGGTAGAGCGCGAGGCAAAAGTCAAACGCGAACAAGGTGTAGATGCTGCATTTTTGCAATGGTGACATAGCGATCGCACGATTGCATCCCTAACTCTCCTATAACCCATTCCCGATCGCAAAAAAAGCCGACCAGTAGAAAGGATGTTTATAATTTCCTGACTTAATTAGAGAAATTTGTGCTCTGCGTAATGCTTCCGCCGCCGTGACATCGCCTTTTTGAAGCTCGTTATAAAATGCTGCCATGAGTGCTCCTGTGCCAGCATCATTAACTTTCCAGAGCGAGGCGATCGCATTTTTAGCACCAGCTTTCTGGACTTGATAGCCAAATCCTAAAATTTCTACACCATTTCCGAGTGTGCCTGTGCCTGTCTGACAAGCACTCAGCACGATCAATTCCACATTGGGAATTTGCCAATCACTGATTTCATTCAGACGGATTTTGTCGCCGTTACCAAAAATGATGAAGGATTTGTCAGGTACACCAGCATTAAACTCAGCATGGGTAGCAAGATGGAGAATATTGTGATCTTTAAATTGGGATTCTACAGCTTGGCGACTAAATCTTTCTTCGGTAAGGGTAACTGAGTTTTGGAATGAATTAGCGATCGCCCGAACTTCTTTAATCGTCGCAGGTAACCCATCCTGTCCATACTTTTTCTCTCCTGCCTTGCCACCAAACGCTCCTGCTAAGATATTGGGTTGTGTTTTTGTCTTAGCGGAGAAGTCGAAAAGACTATAGGAAATTAGATTGCTAATTCTGTATTTTTCAATTAGCCATTGTTTGCCATCATAGAGTGCGGCAAGGGGGACATAGCGTAATATGCCATCAGGAGCATAGAGAATTGTATCGACTTTGGCGGTGACAAGTTCAGATTCAATGGGGTTGATCAGAACTTCATAGAGAGCTTTAGATGATGCTTTAACATCTTCTGAGGTAGCATCACGGAGTTCTACTCTATATTCAACAATTAACTCTTCTAGTTTGTCTTTGGAGATTTTGACGGTGCGATGAATTGGTAGAGTACTGGGGGAAAAGAGGATGATTTCTAGTCTGTCTCTAAGGATTAAAGGATAAATAAGAACATTTCCTTGTGAGATCTTTTGTAGATATTCAGGAACTTTGTTGATTTCCGATTTGGGAATTTGCTGAATCTGATTGGCAATTTGGCTATTGATTTCCTTGCTATTATCAAAGCTAACCGCTAACAGCTTATCGCTAATTGCCTTTTCTGGTTCTAAAAGTCGGACACCTTTTGCGGATCTGTCGCTGCCTTTTATATTTTTGAGATAGTCTTCAATTTCTTGGACTTTGAGTAGATCGAGGATTTGCAATGCTTCCATTACCCTATCTTGCTTAATCAGTAGATCGGCGAGAGCGCGATAACTACTTGCAATGGTGTTTGTGTACAATTGCTGGTCTTCTTTTCTAAGTTCTTTGATGTCTTGGCGAATAGTTTCATAAATATTGACGGATTGTTTATAAAAGAGAATTGAGATTTCAGGTTGACTAAGTTTATTAAAAGTAGCACCCAAATTATTTAGTGACGTTGCTTCACCATTGCGATCGCCGATTTGCTTTTGGATCGCTAAAGATTGCTGATAGAAATCAATTGCTTTCTGGTACTGCCCGAAATTGTTGTATGCAA
>CAIJEA010000367.1 GCA_903819605.1 uncultured cyanobacterium
AAATGGTTGCTTTCATAGAATGCAGGGGATAGCAGAATATAATTAAATATAGTTCCTGTAGTTATGTTGTATGTCTCATCCAGTTTTTGTCCTTGCCTCCGCCTCCCCAACCCGTAAAACAATTCTTGAAAATGCAGGGATTCAGCCCATCGTTAGAGTAAGTCACTTTGATGAAGATGCAATTCAGGTTTCCGATCCTACATCTTTAGTGCTGACCTTGGCGCAGTGCAAAGCTAAAGTCGTCTTACCTCAAGTCTCTCAAGAATTTGCAGAACAAAATGCTCTGATAATGGGATGTGACTCGATTATGTATTTGAATGGGATTGTTTATGGCAAACCTGACACCAAACAAATAGCGATCGCCACATGGCAAAAGATGCGCGGCAATTATTGCGAACTTTACACGGGACATTGTTTGATTGACTCCAAAACACAGCGCACGGTCATGCGCTATGGCGTGACTAAAGTATATTTCGCTGATGCAACGGATGCAGAAATAGCCAGTTATGTTGATTCGGGAGAGCCTCTCTGCTGTGCGGGATGCTTCACATTAGAGAAATTGGGGGGATTGCTAATCGAAAAGATAGAAGGTTGTCATACTAATGTGTTGGGATTAAGTCTGCCCATATTGCGCCAGATGTTAACAGAACTTGGCTATCGCATTCAGTTTGGTGTTAATGGAACGAAGATCGCCGCAATGCAACTACAATAAGCACCGTCTTTTCCTTTTTGGGAAGCATCGCTGTGACATTTGGTAATAAAATTTTAGAACTTTAGAAAATAAGACTTTGCAAAGTCTTTCTGGGCATGGCTAGGGCGCAAGGCGCTATCAATTAAAATAAATGAATACTGCAAATCGTAATACTCTCTGGGCAAGCATTGTAGCGGAAGAACTCTATCGATCTGGCGTGCGTACTGTTTGTATCTCACCAGGCTCTAGGTCTACACCGCTTGTAATTGCCTTTGCAGAGTTGCGCGATCGCAACCCAGATTTTCAGATTTTGGTGCATATTGATGAACGATCGAGTAGCTTTTTTGCACTTGGTGTAGCAAAAGTACAGAAGTCTGCTGTAGCACTACTTTGCACTTCTGGAACTGCTGCCGCAAATTATTATCCCGCGATTATCGAAGCCTATTACAGCAAGATTCCACTTATCGTATTGACGGCTGATCGTCCGCCAGAAATGCGCGACTGCGGTTCTGGTCAAACTATTGACCAAATTAACATTTATGGAAAGCATGTCCGTTACTTTTTTGAAGTTGGAACTCCTGAGATTATTGGATTTCGTTTGCGCTACTTGCGATCGCTAATCAGTCGTAGCGTTAGTATTGCTGTCGGCAAAGGCGAAACACCAGCAGGAGCAGTCCATCTCAACTTCCCATTTGCTGACCCAATGCCACCTATTTCCGTGCCTATAGATATCCCAGAGGATTTAGAACTCAGCAGCCCTGAAGCCATGTTTGGGAATTCATCAGGCGCGGCATATAGTCAAATAATTGCAGGAATGCGTTCTCTTGAAACTGACACAATCGCCACCATTGCCAATCAAATCATTAGTCATCCTAAAGGTGTGATTGTAGTTGGCGTATACGATTCTCCGCCAGATTTTTTAGATGCAGTGAGAAAATTGGCGAGAACAACGGGATATCCATTATTAATCGAAGCTACAGGGGCAAATCGTCGCGATGAAATTGGACATTACGATAGCTTTTTGCGATCGCCAAACTTTAGTAAAACCCATGCTCCAGACATCGTAATTCGCTTTGGTGCAATGCCCACTTCCAAAAATTATATGCTTTGGCTGGAGCGATATATTAGCTGTCAGCAAATCATCGTCGGTAGCACTAATAGCGATCCTACCCATGGCATCACCCAAGCGCTAAACGTATATTCTGTAAGCTTTTGTGAGCAGTTAAGCAATTATCTGAAAAACTATGCCCAACCAGTCTGGCAAGATAAGCAATGGCGCTTAGATTTTGAATTAGCTGAAAATATTGCGGAATATGAGATCAAAAATTCTCTTGCTGCAATCGAAGAATTATTTGATGGAAAAGTATACGCAGAACTTGCTCAAATCATCCCAGATGATACTTATATTTATGTTGCTAGTAGTACGCCAATTCGCGATTTAGATACTTTTTTTCATAGCGATCGCTCAATTAATGTGTTAGCAAATCGTGGTGCAAATGGAATAGATGGGATGATTTCAAGTGCTCTGGGTGCAGCTTGGGGCTGTAAACATCCGATGATTCTTATCTGTGGAGATTTGTCTTTTTATCATGATTTGAATGGACTATTAGCTACCAAAAAATATAATATTTCTCTTACTATAATTCTGTTAAATAATGATGGGGGTGGTATTTTCGATCTATTGCCAATTTCTAAGTATGAAGATACATTTGAAGAATTTTTTGGGACAGCCCACGGTTTAGACTTTGAGCCATTAGTAACGGCTTATAACTGTGAGCATATTCTCATTCAAGACTGGGAACATTTTCATAAAGCTGTACTTAGTTCTCTTGAGAGGCAAGGAACTCAAGTATTGGAAATAAGAAGCGATCGCAAACGAAATAAAGAACTACATTTTGCCATCTGGAATAAAGTGATCGAAAGCTGCGATCGGAATTTCTAAGATAGGAAGGTGAGGCGAAACAATGACCTTCGTATATAATCAAAGCAAAGTTGGGAGGCTAATCACTCATGGTACTTACAACAACTAAGCGCTACACCGTAGCTGAATATCTCGAACTAGAAGAGCAGGCTGAATTTAAAAGTGAATTTGTCAACGGAGATATTATACCTATGGCAGGAGCAACTGCAAATCACAATATCTTAACTGCTAAATTTTTGGCTCGAATTTTGTTAGCGTTAGAGGATCTGGATTACTCAGTATTTATGAGCGATATGCGTCTATGGATGCCAGACCACAATCGTTACACTTACCCCGATGTGGTAGTAGTTGCAGGACAACCAATTTTTACTGATGAAAAACATACTGGGATTATTAATCCCTGCTTAATTATAGAAGTTCTCTCTAATTCAACAGGGGAATACGATCGCGCCAATAAGTTTAAGCTTTATCGTTCTATCGCTAGTTTTAGAGAGTATATTCTTGTTAGTCAAAACGAGTATGCAGTAGAACAATATGCTAAAAGAGATGATGGGAAATGGGTATTAGCTGATTGTGTGGGTGAAGATGCAGTTCTGCAACTAGAGTCAGTGAATTTTGAAATTAGTCTGCGGGATTTGTACAAGAGAGTTATTTTTTAAGTAGGGATAATTCATGAATTATCCCTACTTAATCTATTGCAGATAGATTGAATCGGTGATACCGTCAATTATAAAATCAGCGATTATCTTTGCTGTGATTGGTGCGAAGAGAATTCCATTGCGATAATGTCCAGTGGCTAAAGTCAAATTCTCATAATCACTAGCTCCTAAAATGGGAACTTCATTAGGAGCATGGGGACGAAATCCCCACCATGTCTCAGTGATCCGCATATCAGCGATCGCAGGATATACAGTAATAGCTCTGTTTAATAATTGCGCGATTCCTGATGCTGTGTTTCCCCGCGAGAAGCCATTATCCTCAACTGTTGCACCAACTACGATCGCACCATCTTGACGCGGCACAATGTAGCAGCTTGGCGCATAAATCACTCGTTGTAATTTGCGATCGCGATCGAATACTGAAAGCATTTGTCCTTTGATCGGCTTAATGGGCAATGGTATTAGCGATCGCGTCCACGCACCTGTCGCCAGAATATAGCGATCGCTTAGTAATTTACCTGCACTAGTATCAAGGTGGAGTACACGATTTTGGTCGCGTACAATTTCATATACCGTTGTACCTTCTAAAATTTTGATTGAGAGCGATCGTGCTGCGGTTAATAGAGCTTGAGTAAGTTTGCGATTATTTACTTGTCCGTCTTCAGGTAGCCAGAGAGAACCGACAATTGACTCGCCTAAACCAGATTGACGCTGATGAGATTGTTCGCGGTTAATATATTTGGGATGTTCAGATATTAATTGGCGATCGCTCTCTTCTAAAACTGGAGCGATCATCCCACAGCACCAATAACCGCAATCTTGCCCCGATAAGCGCATCAAGTTCGCAATCCATTGCGGATACATTTCGCGACTACGGATTCCAAACTCTAATAAATCGCCTTCTAGACGCTCTGCTTCAGGTGCAAGCATTCCTGCTGCCGCCCATGTTGCACCTTGTCCACAGAGTTCGCGCTCAACCACGGTGACATCTGCCCCTTTTTGAGAAAGGGCGATCGCGGTTGCTAAGCCGATAATGCCACCACCAATTACTAAAACATCAGTCATTCTATTTTGCCCAATTCACATTGCTATAGCGCTTTGCGCTAAATTAAAAACCCAGATTTTTTAAGAGTGGAGCTTTGCTCCACTCTTAAAAAATCTGCTGGTTTAGTTGTCAAGTTCGCAACGAGTTGCTACTACAGCATAAAACGGATCGCTGCTAGCCATACCTAACATCGCTAAAAAAGGAGAACTAGGTCGTACATTTGCCACGAGTTCGGGACGGGTAAAGCCTTTTGGTACAGAGGCAAAATACTTAAATACCAACTTAGTGCGATCGCTTTCTTCAGCATCCCGCCATGCTTGAATCGCCTTCTGATAAAACATCCGATTTGAGAAACTAATAATGGCAATTCCGCCAACTTTGAGAATGCGATGAATTTCCGCAAATACGGCTTCTGGATATTGTAAATACTGCACTGAGACTGTATTTAACACGGCATCAAAAGATTGATCGGCAAAGGGTAGTAACTGCTGCTTATTAAGATTTTGGACAAAATAATGGTTTAATCGAGGATTCTTTGCCAATTCTTCGGCATTTAGTCCATGTCCCTCAACATGGGTAAATTCCATTTCTGCGGGTAGATGCGATACCCAGCTACTCATTAAGTCGAGGATGCGCGTATTGGGCTGTAGGCGCTGACGATAAAGCTCAGTCAGTTGCTCAATAAAGCGATCGTCTACATGAGTAACAAAACGCGGATAGTCATAGAACAGCGCATCATCAGAGTTATCAAGTTTTGTACGTTGTTCTGAAGCAAGTTGCATGGGGAGTTGGTGCAAGAGATAACGACTTAATCATACTCAAATTTTAGGTAACGCTAAAGAGGTAAGCATAGTCCTTTTTGATTGATACTTTATTTGCGACCACGTCCCTAATATCTTTCCCTCTAATGCTTTTTAGCTCTTTGCTCAATTCTTCTAGGGTGCTGTCGTTCTTATGTTCTACTTTTGCCTTCAGCCAGTCTAAATCTTAGGTATTAAGTTGCGGCTTTTCTCATCTTCCGTAGGGTTTTGCTTTCATATTTCCTGTCTATTTGTACTTTTTGAGCAAGTTGTTTACAAAAGTTTTTCCTATCTCAAAGCGTTTTGCAAGTTCTCTGACTGATTGGTTGTCTTGGTCACTGGCTTTGATAATGCTTCTTCTGAATATGCTGCTCCCATTGCTTTACCTTTAACTCTTTTTCTATTTTATTCCCTGTCCTTTCTTGCTTACAAACCGTGACAAGCCAAAAATTTCTTGCTTTTTCTCAATAACATCGTCAAGATATTGAATTCTGTAAAAACTATGAGATTAAAATCTGTAAGCTTTGTATCTAAAAATACATGACTTGCATTGTTAGTGTTTATAGATACATTTTCATATAACTTTATGACTGATTTTGCATTATATTCACTAGCGACATTTCATACCAATTTGAAATAACTTAAACTTAGATTAAAGATTGTTGATCAATCCTTATACAAAGTATCAAATCCATACATCGCTTATCTTTGGGCGCTTAGCAATATATCGTGATATGTGCGTAGAATTAGTTTCTTGGACTCTCAATAACATTTTCTAAAACATTTGGCGGAAGAAAAAGTTATTAGATAGTTATATAAAGTAATATTTTTTCAAAAAATCGAGTAAGATTTTATTGTAGCTTCGGAGCCAGAATTTCTATGTTGTTATCGTCCTACAAAAATATTCTGCCAGCTTCTATTGCCTTCGTCGGGGGGATGGTTTTTGCTGTCGGTCAACCAGAGACCTTATTAGCAAATAATCAAGTAGGATACATCCCTATTGATCGTCCTAAACCTGAGCGGACTCAAGGTGGGGGGTCTCGTTTATATGAGAAAACTCGACCTGAATATTTACAGCGCTTAATGTCTCAAGCTAGCTTTTCGCAAACTTTTGTTATTCGCTCTTGCACAACATAGCGACAGGTCTAGATATTTAAAAAAATCACAAATGTAATGATTAGAGAGGATTTTTTCATTTCTCTCTAGTTTCTCTAATGAATCAGTCATTTTACGACAAAGCGCTTGCATATATCAAAGCAGGAATTTGCTATGATTTAGTCGCTTGGATTTCAGAAGTGAAATTAAACTTCTTTAAATGATCGTTATTAAAATCATAAAGTCTAATTGGGAAAGATTACCGCTTAAGCTCCAACAATGGGGAGGGTTTTTCCTTTCTAGTGGGAGTGTCTACTTATTAATATTTGGGCTGCGCTGGTTAGGTTGGCTTCAGCCAAGTGAATGGGCTGCTTTTGACTTATTCATCCAACTTCGACCGTCTGAGCCTGTAGACGAAAGAATCGTGATTGTTGGCGTACAAGAATCCGATATTCGCTATTTAGGCAAGTGGCCAGCATCTGATCGAGTTCTAGCCCAAATTTTACGAAAAATTCGCGATCAGAAGCCTAAAGTTATTGGTTTAGATTTATACCGCGATATTCCTGTTGGGGAAGGATACGAAGAATTAGACAAAGTATTTAAAACAACTCCAAATCTGATTGGTATCGAGAAAAGTATTGGCGATCGCTTTAATACAACGATCGCTCCATCACCTACTTTAAAAGCCTTAGGGCAAGTATCGGCAAATGATGTAATTGTCGATCCTGACGGGAGATTGAGGAGAGCCTTCCTTTTTCCAACTCCAGAAGGAAATGAAGGTTTGCCAAGTCTGGGATTAGCTGTATCAATGGCATACCTTAAAGATCGGGGAATCGAACCTCAGTCTTCACCATCAGGATACTTTCAACTTGGTAAAACAGTTTTTAAGCCTTTAGAAAATACGGATGGTGGGTATATTCGCACGGACGCTGGGGGGTATCAAATTTTGATGAACTACCATGGTCCATCCCTAAAGTTTCGACAGGTCTCTATTGAAGACCTTTTAGAAAATCGTATTTCTCCCACATTGATGCGCGATCGCATTGTTTTAATTGGTGCACAGACTCCAAGTCTTAATGATATTTTCTATACGCCCTATAGTAGTAACTTTATAACTTCTCCAACCCAAATTTCGGGTGTAGAGGTGCAGGCAAATATCATCAAAATGGTTGTGGGAGCAGTTCTTGATGATAGACCACTTTTTAAAGTATGGACAGATGTTTGGGAAGAGATATGGATTGCTAGCTGGTCAATTATTGGAGCTTCTATTATCTGGCTGTTTGCTACTAGACGATTGGTTCTATTAGCTGGCTCAGTATTGTTCTTTACAGGATTATTACTCGGTAGTACATATTTACTATTTCTTGGAGGATGGTGGATACCCGTAGCACCATGCCTGTTTACCTATATCGGCTCTATGTTAGTTATGCAGAGCTATATTTATGTTGCTAGATTGCGAGAACTCAATTCAGCACTTACTGACTCCATTGAACTATTAGCCCACGATGCTTCCCACGATGCCCTCACAGGCTTACCCAATCGCAATCTATTTATGGATCGAGTGGAACATGCGATCAGATATAGTAAGAGGCATCCAGAATATCTATTCGCGATCTTTTTCATTGACTTAGATCGTTTTAAGATGATTAACGATAGTCTTGGGCATAATGTTGGGGATCAATTTTTAAAGGCGATCGCTAGCGTTTTACAAGACTGCTTACGCTCTATCGATACTGTAGCTCGTCTTGGTGGTGATGAATTCACAATTCTCGTTGATGATATCCAAGATGCAAGTGAAGCGTTGGTAGTTGCCGAGCGGATTTTCAACAAGTTTCTTTCACCTGTCTTTATCCAAGGTGAGGCAATTTTTCCTAGCGCCAGCATTGGCATCGTAATTAGTACTCAAGACTATGATAATTGTGTGGATTTACTGAGAGATGCCGATATTGCGATGTATCGCGCTAAATCTTTAGGTAAAGGGCGCTATACACTCTTCGATCAAGAGATGTACGAGCAAACACTCCGATTAACGCAGTTAGAAAGCGAACTACATTATGCATTAGAGCATCAAGAGTTTGAGCTTTACTATCAGCCAATTGTATCTTTGGAGACGAGCAAGCTATCAGGATTTGAAGCTTTAATTCGCTGGAAGAATCCTAAGCGAGGTTTTATATCTCCGATCGAGTTTATTCCCCTTGCTGAAGATACAGGCTTAATTGTGGCGGTAGGTGATTGGGTACTGAAGGAAGCCTGTCAACAACTGCAAGTTTGGCTAGATAAATTTCCTGAAGCCTCTAATTTAAAGATGAGCATAAATTTAGCTAGTCATCAAATCCGTGAGCCAGATCTTTTAGATAAATTAGATGCAATTCTCGCTAAAACTAACGTTGATGGAAGTTCTATTCGTTTAGAAATAACTGAAAGCACGTTAATGGATCAAGGCGAACAGACAATCAATAAACTCGCTCAGTTGAGGGCACGCAACATTCAACTGAGTATTGATGATTTTGGTCAGGGTTATTCTTCCCTTAGCTATTTACACCGATTTCCAATTAACATCCTCAAAATCGATCGCGCCTTTGTCAATCAGATGAGTGATGGAGGTGAGAATATAGAAATTGTCCGTACAATTACGATGTTGGCGCATACGTTGAATATGAGTGTTGTTGCGGAAGGCGTAGAAACTCAACAGCAGGTTGAAATCTTACAAAAGTTAGGTTGCGAATATGGACAAGGTTTCTTATTCGCTCGCCCATTACCTGCCGCCGCCGCCGAGCAATGGATCTGTAACAGTATTAGTGCGTTAAAAACGTCCTAAAGTTGAGGTCTAGCTATATTAGATAGTGACGGCGCTTCGCGCCGCAACTCTCCTAAATTCATGAATTGCCGCTACTTTATTTAACTTGTTTGCTTGTAGCCTAGCTTTAAGAAAATATTTTCTAGAGTTTCTTGAGTACGATGGAAATTGGAAATGGGAATTCCCTATTCAATCAGATATTTTAGTAATGTTGCACAGTCTTCAATGCTACCAGCCTACTGAACTCGCACACTGAGGGTGTCTAGCAGAACTTCCACTTTCTGAACAGACTCCGATCGCTTCAAAGCTGT
>CAIJEA010000368.1 GCA_903819605.1 uncultured cyanobacterium
GGCAGTAATTAATGCTCCCGATCGCTCTGGAGCTTCCATGACTAAGGTGACACGGCTAAGTCCTGCGATAATCCGATTACGCGCAGGAAAATGTTTTTTGTCGGGTGGAGTACCTTGCGGATATTCGCCGATCACTAGCCCTGAAGACACAATGCGATCGTAGAGAGACTTGTGTTTAGGAGGATAAACACGATCGACTCCTGTCCCAACCACGGCAACAGTTTGTCCACCAACTTCTAAGCAAGCCTTATGAGCCTCACCGTCGATACCTTCTGCCATACCAGAAATAATCGTAAACCCGCGACTAGATAAGGCTGACACAAGTTTTTTTGTCCAGCGTCTTCCATAGGGCGTTGCATTGCGCGTCCCGACGATCGCTACGGTATTGCGTTCATTCCAATTAGTCAGATGACCGTGATAATAGAGAATTGGCGGTGGATCGGGTATTTCCCAAAGTAACTGCGGATATTCGCGATCGCTGGGAGTCCAGAAATTGAGATTTTTATGTTCATGTACCGCCAATAGAGACAGAGGCTCTACTTCGCGCTGAGCTTGGCGAATTGTTTCCAAAGTCTGACCACCGATGCCCTCCACCGCTTGCCAATCACTGGGCAAGGCTTGCCAAGCTTCTGACATTGAGCCAAAAGCTTGATACAGACGCTTGATTAAAACTGGTCCAATGCCACGCACCTGTGACCATGCTAGCCAGTAGGCTCTTTCCATTTGGTTTATATTACGCTTTTGAAGAAGGCGATCGCATCCTTGAGAGAAGCCGCAAAAGTATCAATTTCGGCTTTGGTGTTATAAAAGTAAACACTTGCTCTTGCCGTACCGCTAATCCCTAAAAAACGATGCAGGGGCTGGGTACAGTGATGTCCCGAACGGATGGCAATACCATCTTGATCGAGTAAAGCCGAAAGATCGTTGGCATGAATTCCATGGGCGATCGTGAAGGCTGCCAACCCAGCACGATGATGACGGGGACCATATACCTTAATGTCAGGAATATCATCAAGATAATCCATCAAATAATTAATCAATTCCTGTTCATACGTGTGGATTTTATCCATCCCGATCGCTGAGAGATAATCCACTGCTGCACCGAGGGCGATCGCCTCACCAATGGCAGGTGTCCCTGCTTCAAATTTATGGGGCAATCCAGCATAGGTAGAGCGATCGAGAAACACATCGGCAATCATTTCCCCACCACCCATAAAGGGAGGCATTTCTAGCAAAATATCGCGCTTACCGTAGAGAAAGCCAATTCCCGTTGGCGCACACATTTTATGTCCTGAAGCTACGAGCCAATCGCAATCTAAAGCTTGCACATTAATAGGCATATGTGGCACGCTCTGACAAGCATCCAGTAAAACCTTCGCCCCCTGAGCATGAGCTAAGGGAATAATTTCTTCAACTGGATTCACGCATCCAAGGGTATTGGAAACATGGACAATAGATACTAACTTAGTTTTAGAATTGAGCAGAGACTTGAATTGCTCGACGCTCAATTCACCTGTAATTGTGGGTTCTAGAAACTTCAGAACAGCACCTGTCCGCTGAGCGATTAATTGCCATGGCACAATATTACTGTGATGCTCCATGACTGAGAGAATCACTTCATCCCCCTCTTTCAGATTTGCCCAGCCCCAAGTATAGGCAACCAGATTAATTGCTTCACTGGCATTGCGGGTATAAATGATTTCCTGTGACGAATTTGCATTGACAAATTTAGCAATTTTTTCCCGCGCTCCTTCGTAGGCATCGGTAGCGCGGGCGCTGAGGGTATGTGCGCCACGATGCACATTGGCATTGTCATGCTCATAATAATATTTCCAAGCATCAATCACAGCTTTGGGTTTCTGCGAACTGGCGGCATTATCAAAATAGATGAGGGGCTTGCCGTTTACCTCTTGATGCAATATCTCAAAATCTGCTCTGACCCGATTTGCCAAAGTCTTTTCGTAGGTTAATGTCATGACGCTTGCGTCGTTTGTGTCGTAACTGCTATTTGCATCTTAACAGCTAGCGTTTGTAACGGTCAGTACTTTACTTAGATAAACATAACAAATGTAAAGATCTGGCTGATCATTGACATTATTTTTTGGGTAAAGTTAAGTAGCTAGATGCAAAAATACATCCCCACCAAACCTGCACAACAAGCGCTGGCAACTATGTCAGGATAGAAACTAAGACTTGCTAGCTGGTTGAGAACAGTTGTCCTAATTCCCCATCTTCAACGAACCCATCATGAGTAAAACAGTATGGAATATCCTCGGAGTCCTTACCATCCTATCTGGGATCTCCTTATTCATGCTATTCCCAGAAAAATTTGCAGCTCTACCACCCGATCAACGCCCTCAATTTATCCTAGGAGGTATTGCTATTTTGGCAGTACTTGTGACGATCGCTAGTACCTGTTTCTTCCCTAAAGTCCGTCCTCTAACCTTGCGAATTTTGGGAGCGATCGGTATTGCAAGTTGTGTATTTAGTATTGTGGAAGGGTTTCATACAAATAACTTTTCTTTATTTCGCCGTGATTTTCTTTTCCTATTCGCTTCAATTTACCTTGTAGTAAAAGGAAAGCTCACATATTAAAACATCATCACCGCGATCGCCTCTTCTAACCACAAATTTAAGATCGCGATCGCACAGCATTGTTTTTTGTTCAATACTCTGGGTAATAGTTTTAGGCGATGAAATACATCATTTAGGTGGGAGATATTCAATTATGGATTAGTGGCAGTTTGCGGATGCGAACGCGATTAGAGTCAATGGTGATTGCTGATCCGTTTTGTAAATCTTCGGTACATTCAATTATTACTGCTAACAATAACTTTTTCAGTGCCTCAGCTTTTAAACCTTCAATCCGAATCCGAATGAATGATGGAGAGGTTAATTCGTTCAGAGCTAGTATGGTATGAAAATCGTCTTGTGATGATGTCTAAATCTTCAGATTCAGACATAGCGATTTCGCCAACGTGAACAGCGTCAATATTTGACTCTCGTAGTAATATCGCCGCCGATCGCGGTAAACCTTGATCAAGCAGCAGTTTCATAAATACTTGGTAATTGAATAATGCGATCGTCAAGATAAGATGAGATGAAGATTAGTGCTTGTCTAATGTCTTCTTCTTCTAGTTCTGGGAATTCTTGATATAGTTCAGCGCGATCGCTGTAGATTGCTAGTAGTTCCATTAAGCGACGGACTGTAATGCGGAGGTTGCGAATACAGGGCTGTCCATTCATCCGTTTAGGATTAACAATAATACGATCTAGTTTCATAGATGTGATTCAACTACTTTTGATACTATTTTAGCTTCAGTTATCAATCTTCAAAACAAAGCTAACACTTATCAATAAACTCAGTTAGACTAATATTTTCAGCATAGAAAGGGCGCATAATTTCAGCAGTTACCCTCAAACTAAGCTTTTCTGGTTTGTCTATGTCTTGTCGCAGTAGCTTTAAGGCAAATTCGGTTACCTCTAGGCGATCGCTATTCGACATTGGTTTGATTGCTTCTAAAATTTGAGTTTTAATCATCGTTTTCGCCTCCTTATTAAAAAAATGCTATGCACACAGAGAAACAACTAATTTTTTATCATTGACACCATCTAAACTACTAATATTTTGCCTATTTTCAAATACACCAGTTTCAATAATTGCCTTACATAACTTATCGATTACAGGAACTGAAACGCTATTACCAATTAACTTCATCCACTTAGCTCTTGATTCTGGCAACTTAAAATCTTTAGGGAATCCCTGTATTAAACAAGCTTCACTTTTAGTAATCCTTCTAAATGCTTTAGGCTTATAAATTTCTTGGATAAATTTATTTTTAAATTCCTCATGATTAGAGGCTTCTATATTCTTTAAAGTTATGAAATCATTTGTGTCACTTGCCACCAAAGTTGGGAAAATATCAGAACTTGGTAAGAATATGCGATTCACTCCAAATAATCCTGTGCTTATCTTAGTATTTTTAAAATCATAACGAACCTCATGACATTCAATAATGCCTTTTTCTTTAAGGGATTCAATTGTTTTTTCAATGGATATTTTCTCGGTTTTAAATATCTTTTGAGTATTTAAAATATCAATAATAATTTTGTGATCGCTTGCAAATGAAAGCAGTATTTCTTCTTCTTTTGTGAGCTTACTAATACTATAGTCTTTTATCGCGAAACTGTACTCTTCGGACTTTAAGATTTCTAATTCAATTAGTTGATTAATTTCATCTTGATTAATAGATGGATCTATACCTTGAAAATGTCCCAATGATAAGGGATTACCATCAAGATCTCCATAGGCACTTTTACGTCTATTTTTAAGCAATAACAAACAAATGTCTTTTTGACGTTGAGTGGTGTCAATAATATCCCATGAATGGATTGTTGTATGACCATTTCTAAGATCATTAAACAAAAAATAGTCGTTAAATCCGTTTGTATTTGAAAGACTCATTGTTTTTGACTCAAAACTATTTCCAAATAAGTCCATTTGGATACTTCTTTTGTCTGATGAGTTTTTGGTTTCAATGCCTAATATGTCGCCAAGCTTGAGCTTCTTGTCAATAGGTTTAGGTAGTATAAATCTTTGAAAGTACTTCTTTTCTTTAAAGCCAATTATGTATATACGAATTCTATTTTGTGGTACGCCATAATCAAATGAGTTAATCACAAAGTAATTGGCATAATATCCCGCTTTTTGAATTTTTTCTAAAATATATGATAGAGCTTTCTTATTGCGAGGATCGACTAAGCCTTTCACGTTTTCAAAAATAAAGGCTTTAGGCTGAGATTGTTGCAGTAGATAAATTGTATCGTTCCATAACTGTCCTCTGTCATCATCAAAGCCTAAATTCTTACCCGCAATGGACCAACTTTGACAAGGAACTCCAGCAGTTAATAAGTCGTGATCAGGCAACTCTTTGATTTTGGTAATATCTCCTAAGTTGTAACTCGATTCAACTTGAAAGTTGTCACAATATGTGTTTATTGCATCTTTATCTATTTCACTAAATCCAAGGCAATGACCACCATTATTACTTAATGCCATTTTAAAGCCACCAATTCCAGCAAAAAGATCAATAAAGGTAAATTTAGCGTTATTCATTCGATATCTCCTCTCACATTTTTCTACTTCAACAAGTACTCGTCAAAATCTGGAGGTGGTTCTATTCCTAAGAATTCACGATAAATGCGTTCTCTGTAATCTTTTCCTAATGAATTGACTTCCTGAATAAAATTGTTATAAGTACCTTCCCCTCCAATCAAATCCCAAAACTCATCGCCTATTAATACAGATTCATCTTCGTGCATATTGAACCATCTCATTGGAAAGTCCCATTTATAGTTTTCTTTCTTACCGTAAGGGTTGTATGGCAAGGCGTAGTAGGCGTAATCAACTAATTTGGGTTCCATTGCTAAAAGTTTAAATAGCTTCTCTTTACTTACTTTTGTTTGATCACTATTTGGCAATGGCGCTTTAAGCTCAAAGGCATACCGCTTTCCACTTTCTTCGTTTTGAATAAAGATATCACAAACTACGCTGACTGGGATTGGATTACCACCACCTTCCTGAATATATTGCAATTCTTCATTCCAATTAGGTTTGACTTTGTTTTTACCTTTACTATGTTCTAATTTATTTAATACTTCTTGAATTCTTCTCAGACTCTCTTGCCCAACTGTACTATCGATTGTATGACCCATTTGGCAATTGCCATAAGCTTCGAGGGCAACAACTTGAGCTAACTTTTCCCATACAAGACCAAATGGAGTTACAAATCTTCTCTCAAAATGTGAACCTTTAAAAATTTCATCAGGCACTAATGCTGCATAAAGTGGTTTGTTTGCTCGATGATTTTCTTTGATAAAAGGATCAGTAATTAGAACACGATCCATTACTCGATCCATCATTTTAGATATGACATCCTTTATAGCTTGAGCAATTCTTTGTTGTTTATCCATGCGAATATCAATAGGTTTTTAAAGACTTGTCCCAAAATTTAAGTTTAATACTTTTTTAGCGATCGCCTCTTCTAACCACAAATTAAGATTGCGATCGTACAGCGTAGATTTTTGCTCGATAGTTTGGGGCATAGGTTTAGGCGATGCGATACATCATCCATCAAGGTTTAAGATTTTTTCCAAAAATTAGTAGTTAATAACAAGTCAATCTCATAGGTAAATTGCCATGTATCAGGAAAAATCGTATCTTCATATTCTGTTTGTACGATTTCAAGTGCATCATTAAACAATTCGTCAAACACTGAAATTATGTGGCGTTTTAGGCTAGGAGACTGTTTGACAATTTTTTTGATTTCATTCCTTTGTCCGATGATTGTTAACTCCCAACCTCGATAACACTCAGGCAGATTTACATAACAACGCTTGAGGATATGTTCAATCAATCTAGTCAAACGTGACTCTAA
>CAIJEA010000369.1 GCA_903819605.1 uncultured cyanobacterium
ACCCATAACTTATTCACCGAATCTCATAAAGTCTCTTCAATGCTTTTTTGTTTGGGTTGCTTTGCTATATTAGTTTTTAAGAGATCGCGTCCCCTGGCGAATAATCAGGATCTCTATTAAACCTCATATCTTATTCATGGTAAAGCTATATTTAAGTCCTGCTTAGCAGGACTTAAATTAGCTTTTTATAGCGGTTACTACATCAACTTCTGATATCTTTTCTGCTTCCCAAGCATTCAGAATAATTGCATTGGTACTATTCCCAATAATGTTGACAACTGTTTTGAAGCCGTCGGTAAGCCGATCGATACCAGCAACTAGAGCGATCGCTTCTAATGGCAATCCTGACGCTGATAGCACTGTCGCCATCGTAATTAATGCCGAGCCAGGTACTCCAGGAGTACTAAAGGAAACTAACAGACTACTCACAGCGATCGCTGCTAATAGTGAAGGAGTTAAGGGAACTTGATAAATTTGCGTCACAAACAAAGCATTGAAACCTTGCAAAATCGCCGCTCCATCGCGCTTAAGAGCTGTTCCTAGAGGAATAGCAAAGCTAGCGATCTCTTCTCTCAATCCATAATTTTCTTGAATATTCTGTAATACCACAGGCAAGGCAGCGTTAGAACTAGCAGTCCCAAAAGCCAAAGCGATCGCTTGAGAAATACTCCGCAAGAATCGGATCGGATCGGCTTTGAGAAGCAAAAGAATAATCATATCTAAGCTGATCATGATGGAAGAGGAAATCACCAAACCTAAAACATAGAGAAATAGTTTGGCGACTAGCTCTAATCCTTGAGTAGCGATCGTAGAACTGATTAACGCAAAAACACCAAAAGGCGCTACATATAAAATTATGGATAAGGTCTTCTCACTGATGTGATAAACACTTTCAATAAATTCTACAAAAGGTTTCGCTTTATCTGCGGCAAGTTGGATACCAATGCCTAATAGGACTGCCGAAAAAATAATTTGTAATAGATTACCATTGCTAAGAGCTTCTAATGGATTTACAGGAATCAAGCTCACTAGCCATGATATAAGAGAAGGAGCTTCGGTGAGAGTAAGAGACTCCGATATTGAAAAGCCTGTTACACCACTGCCCGGTTGTAAAATATAGGCTGTACCCATCCCTACACAAAGAGCGATCGAACTGGTGATTAAGTAACTTGTCATTAACTTGACTGTATATCTTCCTACTTGCCCAGCCCCTTGTATTCTGGTTAAGCCCATAATTAGGGAAGAGAAAACAATTGGAACCACCACAAACTGAATCAGCCTTAAAAAGGATTCACCTACTGGAACCAAAATATTTTGATTAATAAGATCAATATTGTTAGGGAAGGTTGTATTTAGTAGAGTTCCAAAAATAACTCCAACTCCAAGCGAAAGTAGAATAAATGTAGATAAATTCATATTCCAAATTGCTAACGTGAAAACCGCCATAAGAAACTGACAGTACTTGCCACTATGAGTATGCGACAACGTTAACTCAATTTATCTCAGTAAGTCATCAAAGAAAGTCCAAAATGAACTGCGATAACCAGTTATGTTAAGACATAAAGCTCAGAAGAGAGTTGCGACTCTCTTCTGAGCTTTTACTTGGCTATAGCTATATACAGATGCACCCACATCTTTGGGTTTATTAAGGCGATTGCTATATAATCAAATCTGCTAGATTTCCCCTTTCAAAGTTTAAATACGAAAAAAAGATGTTATGGCGGATCGTTATGTTCGCGTAAAAACTTCCCAAGGCAAAGTTTATTACGGGCTGTTAGAGTTAAATCAATCCGTAAAAGTGCTCAACACAGCGCCTTGGCTGGGAGGGGAGCCAAATGGTGAATTACTTGCTCCAGATACATATCAGCTTTTGTGTCCCTGTGAACCAAGCAAAATTGTTGCCGTAGGGAAAAACTATTCGGCTCACGCCGCAGAAATGGGGGGAGAAGTCCCGAAGGAACCAATTTTATTTTTGAAACCAACTACGACCTTAATTCCCCCCGAAGGAGAGATCGCGCTACCGCCGCAATCTAAACGGGTCGAATATGAGGGTGAGCTTGCCCTAGTGATCGGTACGACATGTTTTAACTTGACACCTAATCAGGCGATCGCCGCAATTTGGGGTTATACAATTGCCAATGATGTCACTGCCAGAGATTTACAACGAAGCGATAGTCAATGGACTCGCGGTAAAGGTTTTGATACCTTCTGTCCATTAGGTCCATGGATTGTACGTGAAATTAGTCCATCCGCCATACTGCAAACCTTTGTAAACGATATCAAAAAGCCTTTTCAATCCTCTGCGATCGATGAAATGGTATTTTCTCCAGACTACATCGTGTCTTATATCAGCCAAATTATGACTCTACTGCCAGGAGATATTGTTCTCACTGGCACGCCTGAAGGGGTCGGTCCCATGCAAGAAGGCGATCGCATTTATATCGAGATTGAGGGAATTGGAAAGCTGCAAAACACCGTAGTTTTAAGGGAGCCTTTACCAACAACTGAGAATGAAGACCTAGAAGAAAGCAAAATAGATTAGAAGATTGTTTCTACGGAATTTCGAGAAACTTATACCCAGTCGGGGGAACATGCAGTACTCAAATAATGTCTATAAGTGATGAATGTATATTTAAGATATACAAGTTTTCTTAAGTGTTTATAGCTATTTTTACGCACAATTTATACAGCATTTATTTCCCTGCCTTTGGTAGATAAATAGATACCGTATTTCACTAAATTGAAAAATTCTCTTTAACACTTCAACATTCAGACAAAGCCTAGTAAAAGGTTGCAAATTTTCACAAAGGCTTTGCCATTGTAAAAGTTAGTACTATATTTTGTAATGCAACATAGACTGTTAGCTAGACTAGGGTTTGGGGAAAAAAGATTTAATTTGCTTCAGCATCCTTACACACAAGATCAATCCTATGAATTACTCAACTCTAACCAACATAAAACTTCTGCGAAAGGTGGCAATTTCTCTAGTCTCACCTTTGGTTATAACCATGTTTGCCTTGCCAAGTTTCGCTCAAGTCATCCCTGTCGAAAATCCTAACGATAAAGCCGCCAACCCCACTGACAACAAAACTGCGCGTTTTAGTTGTCAATCCCGTGAAGGGCAATATATTGTGGTCTATCAGCCTAAGAGCCAACCACAGAAGTATTTTCCTTGGGCTGCCCCTAGCACGATGGGCGATGGCTGGTCACCAGAGCGTCGTTGCAATGAAATTAGCCGTCGCCTAGAACTATATCGTCCCGACGGTTTGGTGGAAATGCGAACCAGTACTGAAAATGGTTATAACGTCATTTGTGCGACGACCGATAAAAATCCTGCTTGTCGGATTGTGCTGACCGTTCCCAATGGACAAGATCCGATCGCTACTCGCGATAAAGTTTTTGGGAATCTTTCGACTGCTGATAGTGGTCAGCAAACTACTGCGGTAAATACCTATCGTGGTAGCGATCAATCGTTAGGTAATATCACTAGTGACCTTGGTTTAGGCATTGATCTTTCAGGGATTAATGGTGTTCTCAATTCAGTACTATCTTCAAATCGTCCAACATCTACTACTAATATTCGTGGCGGAAACTTGTACTTGAAGCCCTTCCTCGATCCCAGTGATGGTGGTACTGGCACGAGCCTAGCTAACAATGGGTTTACTGGTAGTAGTGCTAGAAGACTAAATCCTGATAATTTCCGCTAAAAAAAAGGTGCGCTTAGCGCACCTTTTTTTAGCCTTACTTTGTAAGGCTTTTTAAAAAATTAAGCTTCGTTCAAAGCTGCAATACCTGGCAAAATTTTGCCTTCGAGCAATTCTAAACTTGCACCACCACCAGTCGAGATGTGGCTCATCTTGTCAGCAAGACCAACTTTTTCAACTGCTGCAACGGAGTCGCCACCACCAATGATGGTGATTGTGCCTTTGCCAGTCAAGTCAGCAAGGGTATGGGCGATCGCCTCAGTACCGACCGCAAACTTATCAAATTCAAATACGCCCATAGGACCATTCCAAATTGCGGACTTGCAATCTGCAAGCGCATCTTGGAATACCTTTACGGAGTCAGGACCAATATCCAAGCCCATCCAACCATCGGGAATATTGTTAATGCTGACGGTTTGAGCATTTGCGTCAGGCTTGAAGTTATCCGCAACGACAACATCAGTTGGCAACAAGAACTTCACGCCTTTTGCTGCTGCTTTTGCTTCGAGGGCACGAGCAAGGTCTAGCTTATCTTCTTCTACCAGAGACTTACCAACACTCAAGCCACGAGCCTTGTAAAAGGTGAAAATCATACCGCCGCCAAGCAGTAATACATCAACTTTATCGATCAAAGTTTCAATTACACCGATTTTGCTAGAAACTTTAGAACCACCAACGATCGCTGCCAGAGGACGCTTAGGATTATCGATCGCTCCGCTTAAATATTGCAATTCTTTATCAAGCAAGAAACCAGCAACTGAGATGCTGATGTACTTAGTTACGCCTTCAGTGGAGGCATGGGCGCGGTGAGCTGTTCCAAATGCATCATTTACATAAATGTCAGCCAAAGATGCCAACTTTTTCGCAAATTCAGGATCGTTCTTTTCTTCTTCAGGATAAAAACGTACGTTTTCTAACAAAGCGACATCGCCATTGTTAAGGGCATTGACCTGCGCTGCAACTACATCACCTATACAATCATCGGTTTTAACTACAGGCTTACCAAGTAATTCTGACAAACGTGTTGCGACAGGATTAAGGCGAAGGTTTTCGGTTACGCCTTTTGGTCTGCCAAAGTGACTGACAAGAACTACACGAGCACCTGCGTCAACAAGATATTTAATTGTAGGTAACGCTGCGCGAATGCGGGTATCGTCAGTGATTTTGCCTGTTTCGTCTTGAGGAACGTTGAAATCGACTCTTACTAAGACTTTTTTGCCTGCTAATTCAGCAGCAGTCAAGCTTGCTAGGTTCTTCTTCGCCATAAAAATTTAAGTTTTTAGTATATTAAGTTGCTTTTTTACAAAGTCTTAATAATTTTACACAAATCTGTCCATATCGAACTAGCTCTGAGTAAAAATACTTATTGTCAAATATATGGTTATTTTGTGA
>CAIJEA010000370.1 GCA_903819605.1 uncultured cyanobacterium
CCAATGTAAGACTTCGATGCCTTTGGTGCTGTCTTCTTCGCAGAGTTGGTAATTGGGATTAATGATTTTATTGGCAAGGGAGGTTTTGCCTGCACCGCCTTCGCCGACAATTAGGAGTTTTGCTTCATAGAGATAGTCTACGCCTTCGGTTTCTATTTGTTTGAAGTATTGACGAATGGCTTCGATGCCTTCTTTTACTACTTCTAAGGGTGGTTCTGCGATCGGATTTTCACTTAAATCCAGATTGGACAACTTGATAAGCCGACAAATCGCTGCTGGCACTTCAGTTATTTGATTATTCTCTAGGTCAAGGGATTGGAGATTGGTTAACCTTGTAATCGAGTCGGGAATCGCGCTGAGACTGTTGGAGCTAAGGTAAAGGGATTGGAGATTGGTTAACCTTGTGATCGAGTCGGGAATCGCGCTGAGACTGTTGGAGCTAAGGTAAAGGGATTGGAGATTGGTTAACCTTGTATCGAGTCGGGAATCGCGCTGAGACTGTTGTTTCTAAGGTCAAGGGATTGGAGATTGGTTAACCTTGTGATCGAGTCGGGAATCGCGCTGAGACTGTTGTTTCTAAGGTCAAGGGATTGGAGATTGGTTAATTCTGTGATTTCAGTGGGTAAGGTCTTGAGTCGATTACCCCAAAATTTATATTCTGTTTGCCAACCAAAGTAAGAATTGTAATATTTTCTCTCAGTGATTTTTCCTAAAATCAACCTCTTTAAACTTTTGCACTTAGCAATTGTCGCTGGCAATACCTCAATTCCCTTCCCCGCCAGATCGAGTTCTTCCCACTCTTCCCGCGCCGCCTGTTCAATAAGTTCTTCTAATTCCGATCGCAACATGATTTCAAGGAAAAAGTAAAAGGGTAAAAGGAAAAAATTGGATTGGGGTTGGGGCGATCGCCTATTTGTGATTACTGGCGATCGCTACTAGATATAGCATAGGTATAATAAATTGAGATAGTTTTCAGGCGCTCAAAAGTAACCTATGGCAAAGGAATCACACCATGCGTAAACAAATTATCGAATACACATCACCCCTCGATGCCCTAATTTCCTTAGCAAAACAACTACATACCTACGAAATCAAATACCAGCTCGAATCCGCCGAATTTTTCTTGCAATATCAACAGGGCAAAACAGACGATGATGAAGATGCGATCGATTGGGCTGGTAATTATCGTCATTACTTAGCTTTGCATCAAGAATTAGAGAGCAAGCTGAGAAATGTCGCATAGGGATTTTCTTGATTATTTTGAGCAAATTGATACGCTCTTAGAAAGTTGTCCTAATGCTTACACCGAGCAGTACAACGCTACTATTTTGACCGATCAACGCGCAAACCTTAAACTACGATTACGGTTCTATTTCAAATATTTGCTCTCGATTAGTGAAGCTCTAGTAATTGTTGATGGTCAAATTACAGCGATCGACTATCGCTATCATTTTCAAGATGAGCAGAATAATCTGATTTTCCGTTATGACAATACGCCGCACTTTCCAAATTTATCCAGTTTTCCCCATCACAAACATTTGCAAAATCAGGTAATTGCTTCTGAACAGCCAAATATAGCGATCGCCTTGCAAGATGTGATGAATTTTTTAGCGTCAGTCAATTTATAAATCCCTCACCTCTAGCCCCTCACAGGAGAGAGGCTTGGGTGAGGATTCCACATAACATCAGTTATAATCACACTAAAAAAACGTCGGAGAAAAGATTCAATGGTAACGACGCTAGCAAAAGAACAAAACCTTTCCCTCGAAGCATTTCTCTCACTTCCCGAAACCGAACCCGCCAGCGAATATGCCCACGGAATCATCACCCCAAAGCCCATGCCCAAAGGAAAACATAGCCGATTACAAACCCGTCTCTCCAGAGCGATCGATCTAATCGCCGAAGAACCACAAATTGCCCTTGCGCTCACCGAGCTACGTTGTACCTTTGCAGGACGATCCATCGTTGCTGATATAGCAGTAATCCGTTGGCAAAATCTCCCCCGTGACAACGACGGAGAAATTAGCAACCAATTTAGCCATCCTCCTGACTGGATTATCGAAATTCTATCTCCTGACCAGTCACCCATTTTAGTCATTGAAAAGATTCTCCATTGCCTTAAAGAAGAGAGCGAACTCGGTTGGCTCATCGATCCCGCCACTAAATCCATCATGATCTTTCAAAACGGCTCAACCCAGATTTACTTTGCCGAAACCGAGCCTCAGCAACCATTATCCGTCTTGACAGGACTAGAAACAGGGCAGATTACCGCCAGTGATATTTTTGCTTGGCTCAAGGTTTAACCAAATGCAGTGAATATGGGCTAAGCTCAGCGATCGAGCTTCCATTACTTACATTTTTCTACAGTTCCATCAGGCATTGTTGCTCCACAAAAATTTGCACCCTGCAACACCGCACCCCTCAAATTCGCACCCGTCAGATTTGCACCTGAGAGATTTGCCCGTTGTAAGTTTGCCCCGACAAAATCCGCACCCCGCAGGTCAGACTCACTAAGATTTGCATCTAATAGTCGCGCCCCTCGCAAACGTGCCAAACGTAAATTTGCTCCTGCCAAGTCTTCACCCCTGAGATTGCGATCTTCGCCGCCACGATTGACGATATCCCAGACAATCCGCCACTTGCGATCGAGAACAGTCTCTTCATTAATAATACTTTCTCGTAAATTCGCAAGGCGTAGATTTGCTCCTTCGAGATTAGCATCCGAGAGTTGCGCCCCCGCAAAATCCGCTTCGGTGAGATTGGCTTTAGTTAGATCAGCGTAACGTAGATTCGCATCGTTAAATTTGACACGAGCTAGATTACTGCGTCGTAGATTCGTAACAAACAAATATGCTTGCGTAAAATTAGCATCTTCCAAATTGACACCCGCAAGATTTGCTTTCTCGAAGTTACCACCCGATAAATCCGCCGCAATCAGAGTTTGACCTTCAGTACGCTGATTGACAATTTTCCAAACCAGAAACCACTTCGGATCAAAAAATGTATCGCTATCGATTTTGCTCGATCGCAGATCGGCATGAAATAGATTTGCACCAGCAAAGGTAGTTCCCTCTAGACTCGCCCCTTCTAGATTTGCCCTTGTGAGATTCACTTCGCTAAAATTTGCTCTGCGGAGGTTAGCTCTTTTTAAGCGTGAATTCGTAAGATCCGCTTTTTCTAGGTCAGCAAGTCCGAGGTTGGCATTTTCAAACGTAGCGCCATCGACTTTGGCACTAATTAATTTCGCGAATTGCAAGTCAGCATTTTTAAAGGAAGCTTGATTGAGAATCGCCCGTTCCAGATTGGCATATTTGAGATTTGCCCGAAAGAGATTCGCCCCTTCAAGTTTTGCTTCTAGCAAATTGGCATTCAAAAAATCTGCCCCCGATAACAGCGCGAAGCGCAGATCCGCCCCCAGCATATTCGATCGCATAAACTTTGCGCCGTCTAACTTTGCCCCACGCATATCGGCTTTACGAAGGTCGGCATCTCTAATATTTGCACCGATTAAATCCGCCCCAGCTAGTCTTGCATCGGGCAGGTCACATTCCGAACATTCTTTAGTTTTAATCAGTTGCTCGACATGGCTTTGATTAGCGGCGATTACTGATGTTGCTGTAGTTATAGCGATGAGCGTAGAAATAGCGATCGCAGTTTTGCCTATACCCATCCTTTTATCTCCGCATCCATCATTGGTTTTTCGAGTTTAATATATTCAATTTTTGCCGCTTGCAGAATATGTTTCATCTGCACTGGTTCATTGTGATCGGCTGCAATAAAAGCTGAATTCAAAGCAATATTGCGAATATTACCACCTGCAACACTGAGTTTACCGAGTTTTAGATAGTCTAGTTCAAGGGTCGGTGTTTTTTGTGGGAAAGCCCTGCGCCAGATTTCAGCACGTTGCTCCGCATCGGGGAATGGAAACTGAATCACAAAACGTAATCTTCTTAGAAATGCTTGATCGAGGGAATTTTTGAGATTAGTCGTGAGTACTGCTAAACCGCGATAAGCCTCCATTCTCTGTAATAAATAACTAACTCCGACATTGGCATGGCGATCGTGACTATCCTTAACCTCGGTACGCTTCCCAAACAAAGCATCCGCTTCATCAAACAGTAAAATCACGCCACCACCCTCCGCCGCATCAAAAATTCGTTTGAGATTCTTCTCAGTTTCGCCAATATACTTATCAATTACTGAACTCAGATCGATGCGATAGACATCAAGTTGTAATTCGTTACCAAGTACCTCAGCCGCCATCGTTTTACCCGTTCCACTAGAGCCTGCAAAGAGTGCGCTAATTCCCAATCCCCGACGACTCCTACCCGCAAATCCCCATTTCTCATAAACAGTCAACCGCTGACGCACATGGGCGGCGATGTCATGAAGCACATACTTTTCCTTAGTTGGCAAAATTAGATCTTCCCAAGTTGCTGCCGTTTCTACGCTTTGGGCAAGTTCATCGAGGCGGGGACGTGCTTGAGCGCGACAGGCATTCCAAAGCGATTGTGGGAAGAGATGACTTTCCTCCTGTTGATATAAGCTTTTAGCTTTGAGGGCAGCATTGTGGATATGGGTGGGAGAGAGATTAAAATAGGAAACGAGTTGATGAATCGAGCCATTGAGTGAACTTTGCACTTCGCTATCAAGATCGTTAAGTGCTTCTTTCCAAAGTATCTGTTGCTCATTAATAGAAGGCGATCGCACTTCAAAGGTAATGATCGTGCGTTGATGTTGACGACGGCGAGTTTGACTGCTAACAATCACAGGACATTTGAGAGCATCAATAAAATAGCTAACTGCTGTGTCTTGATTTTGGTTTGGTGCTTCATCGCGATCGCAGTCCAGCAATAGCGCAATATCATTTAAGGTATATTCGCGATCGCATAGCAAAGCAATTAGCTGCAAATTACTGAGATCGTGAGGCAAGATATTAACAGGTAATTTGTGAAGCTTTAAGCCAAGGTTATGACAAATATCCGAGGCGATCATCATTTTGCTAGAGACATCATCCCCGCATAGCTGTAAAACTGGCAAAAGTTTTAATTGCTCAGACTGAGCAGCATTTAACCAAGTAGCGATCGCTTCACCCAAGACTTGTTGATGCGACTCGATTTGAACCGACTTAGTGTTTACAGGTTCTAGCAGATTGAGCAAATTCTCATCAAGGTGCTGCTGTCCCATTAAATAATGCAAAATCCGTTCATTAATCCTTAAGGGACTGGAAGTAAGCGTATTCCCACCGCCAATTTCCACTAATCGCCATCGACGCAAGGTTGCTGCTGGTGACAGTGCCGACCAGTCAGAATTATTTAGCACTGTCATCGCGACATTAAAGGTAGGGTAGGCTTGCTTAGGATCGTTAGCAATTTCTGCACAAAGCAATCCCCAACTTGCATCAAACTCCATTCCCGCACATAAAAGTAAAATATCCCTCTCAAAATTTGAAAGGTTAAAACTTTCACATAGATGATCGAGGTTGCTATCCAACTGTTTTGATGGATTGGTAAGCGCAAATTTCTCGACTAATGTTTCGCCTTTACTTTCGGCGATTTTTTCCTCCAAACAAAACCTAATCATAGCGATCGCTGTAAGTAGGTCATTTTGGCTATTTCTTAGTAAGTCAGCGCTACCGATAGTTGATGTATTTATGGATACTGTCATGCTTCTGTTACTGTCTTAATCAATTGCTCCAAATAAGTTTCAGCTTCGTTAACTGGCAACAATATTATCTGACCTCGTTTAAGGATTTCATATTTTCCCCCATGAAATCCGTGCCCCGCAATTAAACCGAGTGATACCGCCAAGTTTCCCACCTCTGTAAGCCTATTGATGCTCATCGTTTCCATTTCCAAATTCATGCGCTCTCTAAGTTCTTCGTCGTTCATGACATTTTTCTCTTGTATTAGGTGAATTTTTTAGGATGCTTTTTAAAGCAAATTATGGCTGTATAAAATTGTGGGGTACTGTATGATTTCAGCCTATCATGGCTATCAATTCAACAATTTATGATCGTCTAAACTTTTCATAAGACGTTGAGTTGTATTCTTAATATAGATTTTGTTTGACTAAACTAATTAAATAAAAAAATCCTGCACACTATGAGGAGTGAACCAACCATATTTGCTTCAAATACCGACAACATCAATGATATTGAGCAAAATGCAGGATTGAGTATGGTAGATATACTGACGCTATCTAATCGGCAGCAACAGATTATCAATTGGATTATGCGCCATCGGGAAGTAACTCTTGAGGCGATCGCTACGAATCTTGAATCTAGTTTAGAAGAAACACTTACAGAGATTGAAAGTTTAATCAATCAGGGCTTTATCGAAACGCGTCAGCTTCAAGGTATTACCTACTACGAGATCGATTTTCGCCGCCAACAAAGTATCAAAAATATTGATGAGGGTGGCTCAGCTTCGACAGCAATCCGACCGCTATCCATCATCCTTAATCCGTCAGGTACGGTCTCGATCGCTACGGGGGAAAGCTTTGAGCTATGTGTCACGGTTACTAATCAAGGCGATCGCAGTGCTGTAATCAGTGTGGCGATCGACAAAGATTCTAGCTCAATTTATCCTTGGTGTGCCTTTCCCTCTGAGCGCTTAGCACTTAGTGTGGGGCAAAGTTGTGAGGTGGTATTTCTCATTGAAGTGCCATCGACGACGCTCCCCGATGAGTATAACTACACCTTAATTATCGATGCGCCCCAACATTACCCAGAAGATACACCGATTCAGTATAAGGGGCGGGTCATTGTCATTCCGTCGATCCAAGAAGTAGTTCGGGTCAACGATCCTACCTTTGTAACGCGACCATGTACATCCTCGGACAATCCTCATCAAATGCGATCGGGAGAGGTTTGGCAAATTATGTTATTGATCGCAAATCGATCCGATCGAGTTGATCGATTTCGCGTAACTATCCCAGATCTCGATCCCAAATGGGTATCGATTTTTTATCCTGAAGGCTTAGCCTTGGCAGGAGTTGTTGAAGCTTCAGATGGCTTGCCCCTAAACCCCGACACTCAAGGTCAGATTACCTTAATTTTTAAACCACCCATGGATACTTGGGCTGGTATCTATTCGCCGACAATTCGGGTGCATTCGTCTAATAATCCCAATTTAGCATTGTTAGATATTGCTTATTTTGAAATTCTGCCAATTTATCAACTTAATATTCAACTTGTTACTTTGTTAACCAGAGTAGAAGGTCAGCAGCCATCATTATATGAATTACGATTCACTAGCACTGGAAATATTGTTCGTGAACTAATTTTTAAAGCTAGTAGTCCCGAGCAAGATGGATTATTACTCTATACCTTTACTATTGAAGAGGTCAAAATTTCCCCCTATGGAACTGCAAAGGTATATTTAGAAGTATTTCCAACGAAAAAGTGTAAGCCTCGCTTTTTGGGCGATCGCTACTTAAACTTTATCGTCGAGGTGGAGGACAAACAGGGCATAGTTCTGCCCAACGATCGCTATTTAGGCAGTTTATTAATTCCTGCACGTCCTTGGTGGCAATTTGTCTTGGTAGTCATTGGCATCTTAGGACTGATTGGCACAATTATCTTTTTAATTTGGTGGTTCTTTTTTAGACCTGCTGATGTTCCACAGGTGGTTGAATTTACATCTGAGTCATCTACCTACAAAGAAGCTAACAATGAGGCAATTCGCCTACGCTGGCGCATCACTAATCCTGACTTATTGCGTGAAATAAGGGTGGAAGGATTATCTGAAGATGAGAAAACTCTGAGTCAACCAGTGGTCTATAACTTTACCAATGGAATTCCATCGGAACTAAAAGAATATTGTGTAATCGATCGCGAGTTATTATGTCAAAACGTCCCAACGGATGCTCGCAAGCCTAGTCAGTACATCTTTCAGATGAACGTAGTATCTAAAAACCCGAAAACTGGGACTTTGGCAACAGTGAAAACCACAAAAATTGTGATGGAACCAATTCCACAAGCTCAGGTGCTAGAGTTTGCATCTACTAAGCCGCTTTATACCGAGTCAAAGCCACTTTTGCCGACTATTGTTCTTGCCCCAGTTAGCAAATCTGCTCCCAAAGTTGAAGCATCAGACTCAAATAATCTACCAAATCCCACCGATTCACAATCAAATAATCCATCGACTAATACATCTGAATCGAAAACATCTGAATCGAAACTGTTAGAGTCAAGCAATATACCATCAATGCTCGAACGCCCTGACTTTTTAAGAGCAGTTGGAATTACTGGGGATGCATTCAGAATAGGGCTTATCAAGCCTAAACCCGATCTCAATAATGAAGTGCGCCTAAATTGGCGCTTATCAAATGTTAGCCAAGTTAAAGAATTAACCTTAGTTGGACGATCGCCTGAAGGTGAAGTTAAGAGTCCACCATTGCGCTTTGTGTTTGCTGAAGGTTTGCCGCGATCGCTTCGTCCCTACTGCACCACTAGCAATGATGAATTGCTCTGCAAAAACGTCCCCACTGAGGCAAAAGCATCTGGCAACTATATTTTTGAGTTAGCGATCGTTCCTAGTAAGCCGCCTGTAGATCCAAAAGAGATCGCTGTGGTTAAAAAAACTGATCTTGTCAAAATAGCTCCTTACCCTGCCAAGATTTTAGAACTCAAGGTGAATGGACAGGAAGCTTTACCGCAATACTCTTTCAATCTCAATCCCGACATTCCCATGATTTTGACCCTATCGTGGAAGGTGGAAGCTTCGGCGGCAGCTAAAATCGACCTCCTCCCTGCCCCCGGAAATATTGCCGCAGTGGGGCAATTAGCCTTACCCTTAAGTCCGAAGTCCGCCGAAGTAACCTATACCTTGCAGGTGACTAATCCCGATGGGCAAATTGTGATGCGTTCCTTCGTCGTCCAAACGATCGCTCCACCACCAGCCCCAAAACCAGAGACGACACCGCCGATCGCTTTGCCACCAGATATTCCTGCCATCGATTCACCCTTAATTCCTGCTGGACCTAATCAACAATCGGGCGGAACGCTTACCCCATCTGAGGTTCCACCTAGCCAAAAATAGAGCAAACTGAATGATGAGCTTAAGAGTTTTGCGATTTAATCAAGAACCAGATTTTTTGTGGCACGGCGGAGCCGCGCCACAAAAAATCTGGTTCTTGATTTTACTGCGCGTCCCTAAGCTGCTTGTTTACGAGAATTCAAGCTAAACTACTTAACAAAATCTGATCGCTCCTAATGAAAGAAGAATTTGAGTTTAAGCTACCTAAAGGATTAATCGATCGCCATGGTGAATTGCATCGTCATGGCACAATGAAACTTTTGACCGCTAATGATGAACTAATTGTGCAGGACTTGTCCAGTAGCAATAAAAATACGGATATCGTATTTTTATTGCTAGCTCAGGCGATCGTCAAATTAGGTAATTTAGATCGCGTTAGTACTCAACAATTAGAGCAGCTATTTTTGCCAGACTTTAGCTATTTACAAAATCTGTTTGGCAGTTTGCAACCTCAAAATGTGACCACATCGGGGGAATTATAGGCTACCCCTCGGAGAGGTTGTATGAGGAAGTAGCCTTCATCGCTTTTTATTTCCATTGGTCAAGGGAAGATATTCTAAACCTCACCCATGCCGAACGTCTACGTTGGGTTAATGAGATTATGCGATTACGCTAAATGGACTTACGCAAAAGAAATGTAGGGGCAATTCATGAATTGCCCCTACCATAAAATAAGAGTTTCAATTCATTTTGCGTAAGTCCTAGCTAAATGGAAAAGGCGTTGCTTCGCAATGCCTTTCCCATTTAGTCACCAGACAATCGACAATCGCGATTATTTAGCTTGCCATCTGACATAATCGTGCGACAAAAAATAGTCTTTTGAGAATTAATAATATCCTTTAACAAAGCTGCATTAAACTTTGCTCCCCTCAAGTCTGCACCACGAAAGTCTACATTTTCTAAGTCTGCATTAGTAAAGTTTGCCCATCGCAAATTTGCCTCCTGAAAATTGGCATCCTTTAGGTAAGCTCCAATTAGATTTGCCCCAATTAAGTTTGCCTTTTGTAAATTTGCCGCTCTCATTTTAGCCAAGCTCAAATTTGCGCCATTCAGCTTTGCCTCGACTAGATTGACGTTGCTCAACTCACATTCTGGACAAGATCTCGTTTCCAATAACTGGTCAACAGGATCGGCGATCGCAGGTTGAGCAATTACTAGACACAAGGGAAAGGCGATCGCGCCAGATAAAAAATAATAACGAAACATCGGCAATCCTAAATGAATTGTTTGCAACAAGACCGACTACTCATTGATGATTTTAACCCAAACAAGTCAAGTAAATATTAGCGATCGCGGTTACTCTGAACCAGATTTTTTGTGCGCGGCTGAGCCGCGCACAAAAAATCTGGTTCTTTATTTTACTGCTGCTTCACGATCTAACGAACCAGTGGACTCTTTGGCGGCAAAAAATATCTGTAAGCTCTTGGTGAAGCTAGATTCAGACTCAGGATTGGCGATAGGAAACTCCGCCAATCTTAATGTCTTTTGGTGAAGATTTGTATCTTATTCAATCAATTCATTCAGGAAATCAAGCGATCGCCTGTCACAGTATCTCCATAAGCCAGAGTTGTTAATTCATCTCTAGTATATATTCTCAAATTAAGGAGTAAATCATGAGTTTAGAAGATAGAGCTAAAGCAACTGCCAAAAATGTTGAAGGCAAAGTGCAAGAGACAGTTGGCAATTTGACTGGAGACCCCAAAGATCAGTTACAGGGCAAGGCAAAGCAAGCTGAGGCAAAAGTACGTCATGCCGCTGAAGATGTCAAAGATGAAGTCAAAAAATCTGTTGACTAAGCTTTTGAATGGAGGTTGTCTTAAGGCGATCGCTATATAAATATTAGGATTCTTGCTTCTTTGAGAAGCAAGAATCCTTGCTATTGGTTTACTTAAAACCATTACATCCTAATTTTCTTCTATGACTAAGTGATGTTACGTGGAACCCTCATCCCATTCTCCCGCAGGAGAAGGGAGCAAAACCCTTATTATTTTCTTGTTCCCCCTCTCCTGCGGGAGAGGGGCTAGGGGTGAGGGCTTTACAGACTTCCACGTAACATCAGTGACTAAAGCAAAATTGATAGAAAAGGAAATTACAACTGCTTTTTTATGTCTACAAAGGATTTAACGCTCTATAGATTCAGCGCTATTTCTATCCATTTGCAAATTACTTAAACTCAAATAGAAAGGAGATTATTATGAATCTAATCTGGACTGGTATTGGTGTTCTTATTATCCTCTGGATACTAGGATTCTCTATTCACATTGGTGGCGGGTTAATCCACATTCTTTTGGTTTTAGCTGTGATTGGGATTGTCTACAACATATTTGTCGGGCGAAGTGTCTGAATTTCCATTTTCCCATTTTTATAGAAACTATAGGAAACCCATGAAAAACAATAGCCAAGACAAATTTGAGTTGGACGGGAAAATCATTGGCAAGATCCATAAAGGATCTGACTTCCCTCAATCTCCAGATCATCCCGATCCGATCGGGAAATTATCTACCAATATCTCCTTTGAAGGAGTAGTAATCGAAAATACAAATAAAGTGGTTTTTAGAATTACTGAAGTAGACGATCGCGGAAACAAGCAGATCGAGCAAATGAGAGAAAGAGGAACGCAAGCAATTACCGTAGGTCAAATTTTTTCGATTGATGAACTAACTGGATGGGATATTAAACCTCTTTAATTTAATCCCTCTCCCTCTTGGCTTTTCCTCATATAGCAGTTTTCAAATTAGTGTATTTACTATTTAAAAGCCGAAAATTAATCATAGTAAGGTTTTCTGGGTTTCATTTTGCCGTAGACAAAATGAAACCCGCTATAGGAGAGAGCGTAAGAATGAACGCAGAAGATTTGTGCTTGAAAAAGGCAAACTCAAGTAATCGTTAACTGAAATCAAAAAAAAGGAGATATTAATGAACACAAAAGTAGGACTGTGGATTGACCATAGAAAAGCTCGTATCGTATTACTTACAGATAAGAGTGAAGAAATAAGAGAAATCATATCAGAAGCAGAGAAACAGCCCCGTCGTTCTGGTGATTCACCTCTTAAAGGGAAGTATGAATCACTTCAAGTCCCCGCAGACGATAGTGGTCAAAGAATTTTGACAGAAAATCTGAACACTTACTATGATGCTGTCATCGCAAGTATTAGGGATGCTGAGTCGATTCTGATATTTGGACCAAGTTCCGCAAAGCATGAACTAAAAGAACGTCTTGCGGAAAATAACCTTGCCGATCGTGTTATCGATATTGAAACGGTTGACAAGATGACCGATCGCCAGATTGCGGCAAAAGTTCGAGAACGGTTTATGGATATTGAGAATGGCGTTAAAACATAAAAATGTGATCGGGATATTTCCCGATCGCCAAAGTATTGAATCAGCGATCGAGGGAACTGATGATGAAATCGATTGTGCTGCATTGGCTCTGAAGGCTGAAATATTCAAGATTGGATAACTTTTGACAAGTTCTAACATTAGCTTCTGATGTTACGTAGATCGAAGTAATTCTTAAAGCAATTTATTGGAAGTTATTTTATGCAGAAGTTAAGTCAGACTGGCAATTTATCCCCAAAGACTAAGGCAGAATCTAGTCAGTCGATGGACGCATCTAAAGCACTGATCAGCATTGCCCAGAGTGATGTAGATGAAGTTCTTCACTTATTTGAAACTGAGTTAGAGGGATTGAGCGAACCTGAAGCCAAGCGGAGATTAGATAAATATGGACTGAATGAGATCGCCCGCGAGAAAAAGAGCGTGTGGTATGTCCAACTGCTAAAAACACTGACTAATCCCCTCTCACTTTTACTAATTGTTATAGCGATAGTTTCCCTATTGACTGGGAGTACAACCGCCGCTTTGATTATTTTTATAATGGTTCTTTTTAGTGGATTATTACGGTTCTCGCAAGAGTTTAAATCCAATAAAGCTGCCGAAAAATTACGAGAGATGGTAAGCAACAAGGCAACAGTTATTCGTAAAAATGATAATAAAGAATCTGCATCTAAGGATGCTAAAAGAATAACTAAAGGAACGGAAATTGAGGTAAAGCTGCTAGTTCCTGGGGATGTGATTTTTCTTTCAGCAGGAGATATGATTCCTGCTGATGTCAGACTGATTGAGGCGAAAGACCTATTTCTGAGTCAGTCAACCCTCACGGGGGAATCTCTCCCAGTCGAAAAGCATGTAGAACTATGCGATCGCAATGAAAAAAATCCCCTAGAGCTAGTAAACCTCTGTTTTATGGGAACGTCGGTAGTCAGTGGGTCGGGAACGGCTGTAGTTGTAGAAACTGGCGGTCATACTTACCTTGCCTCATTAGCAAAGACTCTCAAAGGACACAAGCCCCGCACTAGCTTTGACAAAGGTGTAAATGGCGTGACCATGCTATTGTTGAGCTTTATGTTGGTCATGGCTCCCTTAGTCTTTATGATCAACGGCATACTTAAAAAGAACTGGGTTGAGGCATTCACCTTTGGTTTGTCGGTAGCCGTGGGACTTGCCCCAGAAATGTTGCCTGTGATAATTACAGCAAATTTGGCGAAAGGGGCGATCGTAATGTCTGACAAAAAAGTAATTATTAAAAATATTGATGCGATTCAAGATTTTGGTTCCATGAATATTCTCTGCACTGACAAGACAGGGACTCTAACCCAAGACAAAATCGTCTTGCAAAGGCACTTAGATCCCTATGGTGAAGAGAGCAAAGATGTTCTTAAATATGCCTATCTCAATAGTTTCTATCAGACTGGTTTAAAGAACTTGCTGGATATAGCAGTTCTCGAACGCAATCAAGAACTTGAATCCTTAGAAATTGGGAAAAACTATCAGAAGTTTGATGAAATTCCCTTTGATTTTGTGCGTCGGCGGATGTCCGTTGTCATCGAAGAAATCGGAAAACAACATGTACTAATTTGCAAAGGTGCTGTGGAGGAAGTTCTCAAGGTCTGTACCCAACTTAAAGTCAACGATCGCGTTGAGACAATGGACGATTACGCCCGCACCAAGGTCGCTAATTTACAAAAGGATCTCAACTCTGATGGATTGCGGGTAATTGCCGTAGCCTATAAAATCATGCCTACAGATCAAGACCACTATGCAATTAAAGATGAGAGCGATCTGATTCTGTTGGGCAATATTGCCTTTCTCGATCCACCAAAGGATTCTGCTGCGGAAGCAATTAAAGCCCTCAAACGCACTGGTGTCGATGTCAAAATTTTAACTGGCGATAATGAAATCATTACTCGAAAAATCTGTAAAGATGTCGGCTTGGAAGTCCAAAATGTTTTATTAGGTAGTGATATTGAAGCTTTATCGGACGATAAACTTGCCGAAGTCGCCGCAACCACAACTATTTTTGCAAAATTCTCTCCCACTCAAAAAGCCAAAGTTATTCAGGTGCTACGAAAAAAAGGCAGTATTGTGGGATATATGGGAGATGGAATCAATGATGCTGCCGCTTTGCGAGAAGCCGATGTGGGGATATCCGTGGATACCGCAGTGGATATTGCGAAAGAAGCTGCCGATATTATTTTGTTGGAAAAGAACTTGTCAGTCCTCGAATCTGGTGTAATTGAAGGTCGCAGAACCTTTACCAATATCATCAAATACATCAGAATGGGTACTAGCTCTAACTTTGGCAACATGTTTAGTGTCTTAGGTGCGAGTGCATTGCTACCCTTTTTACCGATGCAGCCCGTACAGATATTAATCAATAATCTTCTCTACGATTTCTCGCAAACGGGAATTCCCTTTGATGATGTCGATCAAGAAGACCTAGCTAAGCCCCCACAGTGGAAAATTGATAATATTCGACGCTTTATGATCTTTATCGGACCGATCAGCTCAATTTTTGACTATGCTACCTACGCCTTGATGTGGTTTGTATTTGGAGCAACAACTATAGATAATCAAGCTTTATTTCAAACAGGTTGGTTTGTGGAAAGTCTGATGACGCAAACGTTGATTGTCCATGTTATTCGCACTTCTAAGATTCCTTTCTTCCAGAGCCGAGCTTCTTTACCGATGCTGATGATTACCGCTACTGTCATGGGTATCGGTATGTATTTACCATTTTCGCCGATCGCTTCAAGTATAGGGTTTGTTCCTTTACCAGCCGTTTACTTTGTCTGGCTAGCTTTAATACTCACTTCCTATTGCATCCTGACTCAGTTTGTAAAGACTTGGTTTATCAAAAAATATGGCTATAACTAATTGATTTTTATAGTGATGATAGACGACACAAAGCGTGGTCTATGCTCGACTCTTTAGCATTTCCAAGAAGAGAGAACATAAAAACAATAAAGATTTACTACATTCTTACTCAGCCTTGCTATCATCCCTTTACTATCTTTGCTTTTTTTCTTGGGGCTAGTTACACCAGCCTATGCTCAAGGGTCGGTTCTAAGCCCCAGAGAGGTTGCTGAATATGTCCTCACCTTAGAAAAACTCGAAGCA
>CAIJEA010000371.1 GCA_903819605.1 uncultured cyanobacterium
AATTAGCACGCATTCAAAATTAAGGACGTTGTAACGTATGGCGAAAGTGGAACAGCGATTTGACTATGTCAAGATTGGCTTGGCATCACCCGATCGCATTCGTAAGTGGGGCGAGCGCGTTTTACCAAATGGCAGTTTGGTAGGCGAAGTCACAAAACCTGAAACTATTAACTACCGCACACTCAAGCCAGAAATGGATGGCTTGTTTTGTGAACGAATTTTTGGTCCTGCGAAGGATTGGGAATGTCATTGTGGCAAGTATAAGCGTGTACGTCATCGCGGCATTGTCTGCGAACGCTGCGGTGTAGAAGTAACGGAGTCGCGAGTACGCCGTCATCGCATGGGCTTTATTAAGCTGGCCGCTTCCGTTACCCATGTATGGTATCTCAAGGGTATTCCTAGCTATATGGCAACCCTGCTCGATATGCCCTTGCGCGATGTCGAGCAAATTGTCTACTTTAATGCCTACGTTGTCCTGAATCCCGGAATTGAGTCTGAGGTTGATGGTGAAGTTACCGTAGTTAATAGCCGTGAAATTCGCATTCGTGGAATTGACGGTATTGAGCGTGCTTATCATCTTCACCCAAAACATGCTCCAAATGTTTCGGAAGGTAAGATTGTTGAGGCAGGCGAGGCGATCGCTAGCGCTTACAACCTCTCCTATAAGCAGTTGCTATCTGAGGATCAATGGATCGATCTTGAAGATCAAATCTATGCTGAAGATCCCGTACTAGATGGCATTGAGGTTGGTATCGGTGCAGAAGCAATTAAGCAATTATTGCAAAACATCAACCTTGAGAAAGAAGCTGAACGTCTCCGTACAGATATTGAAAACTCGAAAGGTCAAAAACGCGCCAAATTAATCAAGCGGTTACGTGTAGTTGATAACTTTGTGGCAACTGGTTCTAGTCCTGACTGGATGGTATTGGATGTAATTCCTGTAATCCCTCCAGATTTGCGTCCAATGGTACAGCTAGATGGTGGACGCTTTGCTACTAGCGATTTGAACGATCTCTATCGCCGTGTCATCAACCGTAATAATCGTTTAGCAAGATTGCAAGAAATCCTTGCACCTGAAATTATCGTCCGAAATGAAAAACGGATGTTGCAAGAAGCCGTTGATGCGCTGATCGATAATGGTCGTCGCGGACGTACAGTTGTGGGTGCAAATAATCGTCCTCTCAAATCTCTGTCTGACATTATCGAAGGTAAGCAAGGTCGTTTCCGTCAAAACTTACTTGGTAAACGGGTTGACTATTCTGGACGTTCCGTAATCGTGGTTGGTCCCAATCTGAAGATCCATCAATGCGGTCTGCCCAAGGAAATGGCGATCGAGCTATTCCAACCTTTTGTAATTCATCGATTGATCAAAACAGGTCTGGTGAATAACATTAAAGCGGCTAAAAAGTTAATTCAGCGAAACGATCCAGCGATTTGGGATGTTCTGGAAGATGTAATTCGCGATCACCCTGTGATGTTGAACCGCGCTCCGACGCTTCACCGTTTAGGTATCCAAGCCTTTGAGCCATTGCTAGTTAGTGGTCGAGCGATTCAATTGCATCCGCTTGTATGTCCAGCTTTTAATGCTGACTTTGACGGTGACCAAATGGCGGTTCACGTTCCTTTATCAATAGAAGCACAAGCAGAAGCGCGTTTGTTGATGCTTGCCTCTAATAACATTCTTTCACCTGCGACAGGTCGTCCGATCGTGACACCTAGCCAAGATATGGTTTTAGGCTGTTACTATCTCACCACCGAAAATCCCTACAAACAGAAGGGCTTAGGGCGGTACTTCTCTAACTTCAATGATGTTGTAATGGCTTATGAACAACATGAAATTGATATCCACGCCTATGTTTGGGTACGCTTTGAAGGAGTGATTGAAGGTCAGGGCGAAGAGAAAGAAGCTGAGGAGCCTAAAGTCACGATTTTAGAGGATGGTTCCAAGGTTAAGGAATATGATTTCCGACGAATTCGTGAAGATGCTGGAGGAGAGTTGATTTCTCAATACATCAAAACAACTCCAGGGCGCGTGATTTTCAATCAAGCCATTTATGCATCTCTGGCTAGCTAAATGATAGTAATGGCGGCTTTTGTCGTCGCTATTACTAACCATAGAATTTGGATTAATTACTCAAAAGATTATTTAATAGCTTAATAACATGGCAGATTTCACGATTAGCACCACAGATTCGCCTGAAGATAAAAAGCCTCAGCGCTTTATCAATCGCACGATTGACAAGGGGCAATTGAAGAAGTTAATTGCATGGGCTTTTACAAATTATGGAACAACTAGCGCAGCTAATGTTGCTGACCAACTAAAGGCGCTGGGATTTCGCTATGCAACTCAGGCGGGTGTATCGATTAGTATTGAGGATTTGCAAGTCCCCGCCAGTAAGAAGGCTTTGCTAGCGGCGGCTGAGCTGGAAATCGAAGAAACTGCAAGCCGTTACGTAAGAGGCGAAATTACCGAAGTAGAACGCTTCCAAAAAGTGATTGACACTTGGAACGTTGCGAACGAAAACCTCAAGGATGAGGTGGTGAAAAACTTCAAAAGCAACAATCCCCTCAATTCTGTTTATATGATGGCGTTCTCTGGTGCTCGCGGTAATATTTCACAGGTGCGCCAGCTAGTTGGTATGCGTGGGTTGATGGCTGATCCTCAAGGGGAAATTATCGATTTACCGATTAAAACTAACTTCCGCGAAGGATTAACAGTTACTGAGTACATTATTTCGTCATATGGGGCGCGTAAGGGACTGGTAGATACGGCGTTGCGTACTGCTGACTCTGGATATCTTACCCGTCGTCTTGTGGATGTATCGCAGGATGTAATCGTTCGTGAAAATGATTGTGGCACAACCCGTGGAATTCGTCTTAAGGCGATGAAAGACGGCGAAAAGACACTGATCAAGCTTTCCGATCGCCTATTTGGTCGTGTGGCAGCAGAAGATATTGTCGATCCAAAAACAGGAGAAGTGATTGTACTTCGCAACCAAGAGATCTCGGAAGATCTGTCCCTTGCAGTACAAAAAGCAGGTGTCGAAGAAGTATGTGTGCGCTCCGCCTTTACTTGTGAATCGACTCGTTCTGTTTGTCAAATGTGCTATGGCTGGAGCTTGGCTCATGCTGAGTTGGTAGATATTGGCGAAGCGGTAGGTATTATCGCTGCCCAATCTATCGGTGAACCCGGAACTCAGTTAACGATGCGTACATTCCATACAGGTGGTGTATTTACTGGAGAAGTTGCCGAACAGCAACGTGCTCCCTATGATGGTACGGTCAAATATAGTAAAAAGCTAAAAGTTCGCCCCATGCGTACACGTCACGGGGAAGATGCATTTATCGTCGAGTCAAACGGTGACTTCACGCTAGAAAGTGCTGAAGGTAAACAAGTCTATGCGATTACCCAAGGTTCGACCTTGTTGGTGCGTGATGGGCAAAAGGTTACTCAAAGTCAGTTGATGGCTGAAGTATCCATCACAGGTAAAACTTCGCGCAAAACTACAGAGAAAGCTACTAAAGCTCTAAATAGTGGTTTAGCAGGTGAAGTACTGTTCTCGGATCTGGCGATTGAAGAGAAAAAAGATCGTCAAGGTAACACAAGCTATGTTGCTCGTGGTGAAAAAGGTCGAGTTTGGGTTCTGGCTGGTGAAGTTTATAACCTGCCCCCAGGTGCAGAACCAACTGTTAAGAATGAGAGCCAAGTCCATGAAGGTGATGTGCTAGCGGAAACCCGCTTGATTACTGAGCATGGCGGTGTTGTTCGCCTTAGTGAAGAAGATAGCCGTCATAATCGTGAAGTAGAGATTATTACCGCCTCGGTAGTGCTGGATCAGGCGATCGTTAAAGAAGAAAGCTACCAAGGTCGTGAGCATTACATTCTGGAAACTCAAGGTGGTCAAAGCTTCTCTTTGAAGGCTTCTCCAGGTACCAAACTGACAAATAATCAGGTAGTAGCAGAACTGATTGATGATACCTATCACACTAAGAGCGGCGGTATTATCAAGTTTGCTGGCGTGGAAGTTGCCAAACGCAGCAAGGGCAAGCAAGGCTATGAAGTAGTCAAGGGAGGTACTTTGCTATGGGTTCCTGAAGAAACCCATGAGGTGAATAAGGATGCTTCGCTCTTGATGGTCGAAGAAAATCAGTTCATTGAAGCTGGTACAGAAGTTGTCAAGGATATCTTTAGCCAAACCGCAGGTGTGGTGGAAGTGTTCCAAAAAAATGACATTTTGCGCGAAATTGTGATCAAACCAGGCGACTTACACTTAGTTGACGATCCACAAACGGCAATGCAAAAGAACGGTTCTTTGGCTTATCCCGGCACGGAAATTATGCCAGGGTTGACCTCACCTGAATTGCGTTATGTGGAATATCTGGATTCGACTGAGGGGCCAGCTTTACTGTTGCGTCCTGTGGAAGAATATCAAGTACCCGATGTACCAACTGTTCCTAGTCAAGAGTCAGTAAACCAAGAAGGTCGCTCCATTGGTCTACGTGCGGTTCAACGTATTCCTTACAAAGATGGCGATCGCGTTAAGGCGATCGATAGCGTTGAGCTACTCAAAACCCAACTTTTGTTGGAAGTTGACACTGATGCCCCTCAATTGGCGGCTGACATCGAGTTTATTCCTAATGATAAAGATGCTGGTAGCTTACGCTTGCAACTGGTAATTCTGGAATCTTTGGTAATTCGTCAAGATACTTCTGGCGATCCTGCCCATAGCAACTCCCGTACTCGTCTGCTTGTCAATGATGGCGATCGCATCGATCCAGGTGCAGTTGTGGCAAGAACAGAAATTCTCTGTAAGCGTCCAGGACAAATCCGAGGCATCCGTAAGGGTTCAGAAGTTGTACGTCGCTTGCTGGTTGTGACCGAAGCCGATTGTATTACAACCTCTTGTCCTAATCCTACCGTTCAACCTGGCGATCTATTGCGATCGGGTGACGAGATTGGCGAAGGTGTGATTACCGAAGAATCGGGTCAAGTCCTCAAAGTTGAAGATGGCAAGGTCGTCTTCCGTATCGGTCGTCCTTACCTCGTATCCCCTGGAGCATTGCTGCAAATTCACGATGCTGACTTAGTACAACGTGGTGACAACATTGCGCTGTTGGTATTTGAGCGTGCCAAGACAGGAGACATTATTCAGGGTCTACCTCGGATTGAGGAACTATTGGAAGCGCGTAAGCCTAAGGAAATGTGCGTGCTGGCACGTACCGCAGGTACAGCCCAAGTTACCTACGACTCTGACGACAATCCTGAGGTGAAAATTCTCGGTGATGATGGCACTCTGGATGATGACTATTCATTCAATGCTGGTCAAAGCGTGATCATTTCTGATGGTCAGAAGATATCGGCGGGTGAAGCGCTTACCGATGGTCCTGCTAATCCTCATGACATTCTGGATATTTACTTCCATGCTTATAAGGAATCGCTAGGGGTCAGACAAGCTGCTCTAATTGGTTTGCAGAAGGTACAAGAGTTCTTGATGAACGAAGTCCAATCTGTTTACCAATCGCAAGGTGTTGACATTTCCGATAAGCACATTGAAGTCATTGTTAAACAGATGACCTCAAAGGTGCGAATCGAGGATGGCGGCGATACAACCCGTCTGCCTGGTGAGTTGGTGGAACTTCATCAAGTTGAACAAATCAACGAAGCGATGGATATCACAGGTGGCGCACCTGCTGACTATACGCCTGTTTTGATGGGTATTACAAAAGCTAGTTTAAACACCGATAGCTTTATTTCGGCTGCTAGTTTCCAAGAAACCACTCGTGTTCTCACGGAAGCAGCGATCGAAGGTAAGTCTGACTGGTTACGTGGCTTGAAAGAGAACGTCATTATTGGTCGTCTTATCCCTGCGGGTACTGGCTTTAATGCTTACGATACGCCAATTGTTGAAGTTGATAATGGCTATGAGCCAGATCTCGGCTATAACGAAGAAGCGGATGATGTGATCATTGACGATAATACTGCTCGCAATTATCAAATCATTGAACCGAGAATTGAGCCACTTCGTACTATAGATACTCCTCGTAGTCGTCGTAGTTTTGACGATGAACTGGTGGATGATGATGTGGAGTTTGATGACGATGACGAAGAAGAAGATGATGAATTCGATGATGAAGACTAACTAAAAAAGGATAGAGGAGCGCTTAGCGCTCCTCTATCCTTTTTTGGGATATGATCGATCGCGTTGGTCATCTAGACATATCTAAAAGTATTTCGCATCCAAACATTTCACAGCAAGCATGAAGTATCAAGCCCGTATATTTGTTACCTTACGTCCATCAGTTCTCGATCCCGCAGGTACTGCTGTTCAGTCTGCACTTAAGCAAATGGACTATGACGTTGATTCGGTTCGCATTGGTAAGTATGTCGAAATCGTTTTAGATGCCGCAGACGAAAAAGAGGCAGCCAAAAAGCTTGATGAAACCTGCGATAAATTATTGGCAAATCCTGTAATTGAAAATTATCGCTTTGAGTTAACGCCGATCGCAGAGGAGGTAAAAGCGTGAAATTTGGCATTTTAGTTTTTCCTGGCTCCAACTGCGATCGCGATGTAGCTACGGTTACTAGTGGAATTTTGAAGCAACCAACAAGGCTGATTTGGCATACTGACACGGATATTAGTGATTGTGATGTCGTTGTGATTCCAGGGGGATTTAGCTATGGAGATTATTTGCGATGTGGCGCGATCGCTCGTTTTGCACCCGTAATGCGATCGCTACAAGAGCATGTATCTAAAGGGAAATATGCGATCGGCATTTGTAACGGGTTTCAGATTTTAACTGAGTCGGGCTTGCTGCAAGGAGCATTGGTGCGAAATCGCGATTTGCATTTTATTTGCGATCGCGTGCCTTTGCGAGTTGAACGCAATGATTTAGCATTTACGCAGAAATACCAAAAGCAACAAATTATTACCTTGCCGATCGCCCATGGTGAGGGATGCTATTTTGCCGATGCCGACACGCTCAAAGAACTTGAAGACAATAATCAAATTGTCTTCCGCTATTGTGATGCGATCGGCAATGTTTCTGACGATTCAAATCCTAATGGTTCGCTGGGCAACATTGCAGGTATCTGCAACAAGCAAGGTAATGCGATTGGCATGATGCCTCACCCTGAACGTGCTGCTGAAGGGATTTTAGGTGGGACTGATGGTAAAGCTTTATTTGAAGGATTACTAGAAGGATTGTTAGTCAATGCCTAGTCTTTATTTAATTCGTCATGGCATTGCGGAAGAGCGCGGAACCTATGAAGATGATTCACAGCGACCGCTATCTGA
>CAIJEA010000372.1 GCA_903819605.1 uncultured cyanobacterium
TAAAACGACCTAAAATCAATAGTTCAAAAATAGTTGCACATCGCGTAAACATAGAAAACTAAAAGCGGCGCTTTTAGTTTTCTGTGATTACGAGATCCAAAATTCATGTACGATTCTATTCTGTATGTTTTGCAGAAAAATTATTGATAGCATCTATTTCCCACTTGAGACGCTTGTGCCAAAACCGTTACAGCTAATGTGGGCCTTGTCGGGACTACTATTGACAATCGCTAGCACGTTCATTCAACCCTCGATGCTTTTGCCATCCCTCACAGGTCAGGGAAATAATATCGCGATCGAATCTATCAGTGTTACTATGCAGATCGGTGCAGTGCTTCTAACTGGGTGTCTAGGTGGTCGTAATGCTGCACTTTTATCTCAGATTGCTTATATTACTTTGGGACTAAGTGGGTTTGGCGTATTTTATCAAGGTGGTGGACTGAGCTACCTCAAATCTCCAGCCTTTGGCTATTTACTTGGATTTCTTCCTGGTGGATGGCTCTGCGGATTTCTTGCTTTTCTACGACCTCCAAGCATAGAACGCATGTCAATAAGTTGTGTTGGTGGATTGCTAGCAATTCACCTCGTTGGCATAATCTATTTAATTGCTATCCAAATACCTAACTTTAGTGCAATTCAAACTTCACTTTGGCAGTACTCTGTCCAAGTTTTATCTGGTCAGTTTTTAGTTGTATGTGCCACTATCGTGATAGCTACAATTTCACGAAAATTATTGTTTTATTGATACGAACAAAAAAGGGGAGCGCTAAGCGCTCCCCTTTTTTGTTCGACTTACTAAGCTGCTAATAGGTATTCAGAAGTTTCAGGATAATTATCAAACTGATTCATAAAAGTATTGACACTAGGGAAAATAGCAAACAATTGATCAATTCTTGTGATCTCAAATACAATGCGAACAGGAGGTTGCTGCGAGCAAAGTAACAAATTACTTTTTTGGGCTTGCATTAACTTGAGAGATGCTAATAGCTTTTGGAGCCCTTGACTATCAATAAATTCTACATTTTCCATATCAACAATCAATGCAGGAATTTCTCTACTATTCATCATTACGTTTGCTGAAATCCAAGACTCAACTTTAGCTAATAGCTCAGATCCAGCTAAACTATCGAATTTGCTATCAGTCAATTTGATAATAAAAGTCTGATCGTTGCTTAAGCCTTGACGGAAAGATAATTGGCTAGTTCTAGTAATTGTATCCATTTTTCTTCCTTGCAAATTTTCAGAGAATGATTGTTTAATTTAGATTGCTTTGATTAGGAAAATAGTTGCAATTCGATTGATAACGCAAATTGTTTCTGTTCCTTGAAACTAATTATTCACCGTTTTCTAAATTACCAATCACGTTAGAGATATATAAAAGTTAGTAAAAAGAAATCAAAAAGTTATATAAAAGTTAGTTTTTTTATCTACTCGTCATTAATACAAAAACTATGTAGTTTCATATACCAAAACTGAGCTGTAGCAAGGTTTGTCTAGATTTTTGGTAGCGATAACTATGACTTTGGATTTTACGAAGTATTTTTGAAAACTATTTCTTTGTAATAGTTTTCAAAAATACTTCGTAAAATCGGATTAAGAATCTCCAGATTTAGATAATTTCGCCGAATAGATCGTAATGATCTGCTGCTGTGATTTTGACTGCAAATAGTGAGCCTAATGAGGCTTTGCCGAGAGGATCGCGGACATATACGACACCATCGACATCAGGAGCAAATCTTGCCGATCGCCCAATTAGTTCTCCTGTATCAGGATTTTCTTGCTCAATCAACACATCGACGGTTTTACCAATTTCAGCTTGATTCTTCTTGAGGGAAATTTCTTGCTGGGCTGCCATGATGCGATCGCGACGGTCTTGTTTAACTTCTTCAGGAAGTTGATCGGGTAAATCAAAAGCGGGCGTTCCTTCTTCCGCAGAGAATGTAAATACGCCGACATGATCAAATTCGTGGCGCTTAACAAACTCTAATAGATGCTCAAATTGTTCTTCAGTCTCACCGGGGAAGCCAACAATAAAGGTAGTGCGTGCTACAGCATTGGGGAGAGCGGCTTTGATTTGTTCAACGATCTTGTCATTAATCCGACCTTGCCAAGGCCGATTCATTGCTCGCAGAACATCAGGATGGGAATGTTGCAAAGGCAGATCAAGATAAGGAACTACATTAGCGGTTGCCTTCATCGCGTTAATCACCTTTGGAGTCAAACCAGTGGGATAGGCATAGTGCATCCTAATCCAAGGCACATCGACTTGTCCTAAAGCAGTTAATAGTTCAGCAAGCCGAGGCTGACCGTAAATATCTAGACCATAGTTAGTGGTGATCTGCGAAATCAAAATAATTTCTTTTACGCCTTCAGTAGCTAGCCGATGACATTCAGTGACAATGGACTCAATCGTGCGCGATCGCTGATCTCCGCGTAAGTGTGGAATGATGCAAAATGCACAGCGATAATCGCAACCTTCAGCTACACGTACATAGGCGACTGCTTCATTGGTAGTGCGATAGCGTGGTACGGTATCGTCGGCGATATAGGTGGGAACTACCGTAATTTCTTTGACTCTTTCGCCAGTTTCAGCACGTTCAATGACATCAACAATTTTGTGATAGTCCCCAGTACCCACAAGGGCAACAGCTTCAGGGATTTCATCTAGCAGCTCTTGCTGAAAATGTTGTGCCATGCAGCCTGCAATTACAATGCGCTTGCCCATTTCGGCGAGTTCAACTAAAGTTCGCACAGATTCGCGGCGAGCATCTTCGATAAAGCTACAGGTATTGACAATCACATAGTCTGCTAATTCTTCGTTGCTATCAACTTGATAGCCTGCTTGTACCAACAAGCCCAGCATGTGTTCCGTATCGACGCGGTTCTTTTCACAACCCAAGTGAGAAAAAGCGATTGTGGGTTTGACTGTTTGAACCAGATTGACCATATTTGTATTAACGCAATTTTTGGCGCGCAAAATTTCAGACACCTTAGCTTAACAAAACTTTAGGCACTGCGATCGCACTTCATGATGTTTTCAGCAACTCCGATTGTGAAATCGCTTTACCTAATTAGAATTAATGCAAAAAATAAGAAACTATAGCAGTAGCTAGTTATGTTGGAATCAAAACCCAGAAGAGAGTTGCGGCGTTTTGCGCCGCAACTCTCTTCTGGGTTCTTTAGCTATAGAACCCATTTGATATTTTAGGAAGGTTTAGCAATACGCTTAAGCATAAGCCTGATAAAGCAAA
>CAIJEA010000373.1 GCA_903819605.1 uncultured cyanobacterium
AGTTTTTCACAAGAAGCCTAAGAGATCGCGGATGAAGCAAGGTTGTTGTATATGGCGATGACTAGTGCTACTGAGTATTTGAAATTATCGTGCGATCGGGATTCGGCTTTTGTGAAGAGCTTGGAGAAGGTACTTTAGGTGTGCGATCGGTCGGAGTTACGAAGTGCGATCGCAGAATTACATTAATAAGGGGCTTTTTAGTCGATTTTGAGGCATAAAATGTCCTGAGATAGTAGTTCTTTCTGGGTTGAGCAATTACGAAAATAAATTAAGAAAGTTTGTATAAATGTCATGAATAAATAATGATGTTATTGACTTGGCTGCTAAGGGTTTAATTCTAGACTGATTAACATGACAGATCCACTATTCAACTTCTTTCAGCATTGGTATCCTGTTTCACCAATCGAAGATCTCGATCCCACTCGTCCGACACCGATAGTTTTGCTGGGTCGTAAGTTTGTTGTATGGATGCCACGCTTCTCAGATAGGTATAGTGTTTTTCTCGATCGCTGTCCGCATCGGTTAGCCCCGTTAAGTGAAGGGCGGATCGATGAAAAAACTGGACATCTAATGTGTAGCTATCATGGCTGGCAATTCGATCCTCAGGGAGTTTGCATCCATATCCCTCAAGCCGAAGAGCCAGACCTAATTGCCGAAAAACGAGAGTATTACTGTGTAAAAGCTCTACCCACTCAAGAAGTGAATGGTCTGCTTTGGGTTTGGCCTGATACTGACTCTGCGGCGATCGCTCTATCTCATCCTTTACCGCTTTCACCTGTTGTGGGTGCTAATCAAGACTTTGTGTGGTCATCTGTGGTACGCGATCTAGAATATGACTGGCAAACCCTGATAGAGAATATTGCCGATCCGTCCCATGTCCCATTTGCCCATCATGGCGTACAGGGTAACCGCAATCGCGCCAAGCCGATTCCAATCAAAATCGTGCAATCTACGCAGGATTGTATCGAAGCCACAATAGAAAGTGGTATGAAAACACGAATTACCTTTAAACCACCTTGTTATTTAGAGTATGAAATCAATCTTGGACAAGGACGACAAGTTGGACTTGTCACCTATTGCATTCCAGTTGCTGCGGGTAAGTCTAGAATTGTCGCCCAGTTTCCCCGTAACTTTGCTAAGCGATTACACTATTGGACACCGCGTTGGTGGAGTCATATCCAAGAACGGAATCAAGTGCTAGATGGCGATATGGTTTTGCTGCACTATCAAGAACGAGATTTGCAACAGCGATCGCAGACAGAAAACTGGAAAACTGCCTATAAGCTACCTACCAGTGCCGATCGCCTCGTGATTGAGTTTCGCAAATGGTTAGATGAATATTGTCATGCACAATTCCCTTGGGGACAAATCGATAGCTCAACACCCGTACTTAGCCGAGAACAGTTACTAGATCGCTACCATCAGCACACGTTGATTTGTGGAAGTTGTCGCCAAGCTCTGAAAAACATACAGCGCTTACAGTTAGGATTGCTAGTTTATTTTGCAGTTGCTCTGGCGATCGCGACGGTAATGCCCGATGCATTGCGCCTATCGGTTAGTTTGCCTTTAGTTATTACGGCGTTGCTCGGATTGGGTATCACTGGAGTTCTCAAGTATTGGTTGCAACCCCAGTTCTACTTTGTTGACTATGTTCATGCAAAACGATGAAGGATACGCAATCGAAGAATGAATATTTGAGACTTTTGGTTGGCTTTTGTGAAGAAATTAGAGAAGACGATCGCATTCCTATGAATTTGCCGCCCAAAGAATAGAAACTTCTTGATATTGTCCGAACGCACTATCAGCCGTCACAATCGTCATATTTTCCAGTTGAGCCTGTGCGATTAACATTCTGTCGAATGGATCGCGATGATGTAAAGGTAAAGCCGCAGCTTGTAAGACATGATTGACTGAAATATCGAGCGATCGCGCCCCCAATTGCACCATGCGACTTGATATATAGCTATCTACTGGTTCTGGTAATGGCAACTTGCCGATCGCCACTTTGATACCCATTTCCCAAACACTTGCCACAGAGAACCACACTTCATTAGCATCATCGACAAGACAAGCGATCGCCTCTTCACTCAAACGCTCTGGCTGAGCAAACCACCACAACCAGCAATGAGTATCCATTAAAAGTTTCACCCTTCACATCCCTCAAATGCTGACAAAATATCTTCTGGTAAAGGATCGTTAAAATCTTCAGGTACGATAAAACGCCCCTTATCTATTCCTAAACTAGCTTTTCGATTAGCAGAATTACAAAATGGAACTAGCTTGGCAACGGGAATACCTCGGTTAGAGATAACAATCTCTTCTCCAAGTTCTACCCTTGACAAAAGACGGGAAAGATTAGTTTTAGCCTGATGAATATTAACGGTTTCCATACAAATATACTAGACTAAGTTTACAGACTAAGTTCAGTATAACTTGAAAATATTGTAAATATAAAATTGTTAAATATC
>CAIJEA010000374.1 GCA_903819605.1 uncultured cyanobacterium
CCCAAAGGTCAATGTGAGGATTGTCTAGAGAAGCATGATCCACGATAGGTAGTAACGAATCCCCTAAGCCCGCACGAATAAGACTAACCTCGCGATCCCAGCGATTCCTAAGAGTGTTTTTGAGATGCATTGGAGAAGAAGAACGATCTATTTTGCAGAAATTAATCCCACGTTCAGCACACCAAACCGTGCGCGGAACATTATCCCTGACCCGAGACAAAGCCTGACTCGCATCCGCATCCGTGACCGTACCATAGAACAAACCATAGACCTTATGAAAGCGCTTGACCTCAATGGAAACACCCGTACTCATCGAAGGCGTGGCAACGATCACATCGTAGTTGAACACCCGCTTATTGATATTGCTCATGAAATCCGTTTCGTGCCGACCGCCACTTGTATCAGAATTAAAAAGCAAGACTCTGATCTTGGGACGAATCGCCTTAATTTTCTCAACCAACTTAGCGATCGCCTTACTACTGGATTTACTATCCGTCGCCACAAAAACACGATTGCCCTTGGTCACATCTGCTAATAATTCCTGAATAATCGGCACATCGTTATTTGCCACAATAAACCGAGCAGGATAGCCTTCGGGTTGAAATTCATTCTTAATCAAAAAGACATCAGCACCATCACCACGCAAAGCTTGGAGATAGTTCAAACTAATATCGGAGAGATCGGCATCAGCGACAATTACCCGTTTGGCGACTTTTACCAAAATATGCAAACGGGCAAGCAGCGCAGAACGTTTGCCATCCTTATTACAGGTTGAACCTGAAATCAAATGTCTGAGTACCTGTTCCACCTCATCAATGACGAGATCGCAATCCACAAATTGACGCGGATCGAAAGCAAGTAAGCTATCGACACAGGCTCCAACACGAGCAGAATAAGCCGAATCCGTAATAAACTGGCCATCAGCCATATCGAGATCGCCTTTGAAATCCGCATTCATCACCTTACATAGATTGCGAATCAAACTGACCCGATGACCGAGTAAAGCCAATTTATCTGTCCCCGCAACGATCGCTGCAATTGCTTTCGTCTTACCAGTCCCCTTAGCCGATTGCAACGCCACAATCCCAGTTTTAGGAATGTAATCGGGGATTTGATATTGATCTAATTGAAATAAAAGGTTCATGGATAGATTTCTAGAAGGTTTAAAAGTTAGCTGACTATCTTGTTGCTGTTCCCACATGTAGGTATTGAGAGAGATAGCAGCCAAGTAAACCTGATGAAAAGCATCGATACCGCGCTCAACGATGAAATCATCAACCCCAGTTTTATCAGTACCTTCCAGCAAAGGCAGCTCAACTACCTTAACGAGACAATCAGTATCTGCAAATAGCTTGCCCGTCTTGACCGTAGCAACAAAGACATCATGCTTAGTTTTTTCCTTGGTTTCGGCATCAAAGCAGAATAAGACCTGACGCTTAGGAATAGCAAACTTAGCCAGATAGGGTTGCAGAGCCAACTTGCCATCTGCCCCCTGTATCCGCCCCATCGTAATCCCACTCAAAGCGATCGCCACATAACCTTGAGATAACAGGCAGCAAGCCTTTTTCATGCCCTCACAGATAAAGATCGGAATTTCAGGATGGGCAACCACCCAAGACCAAAAATTAACAGAATCAGGTAAAGCCGAGAAATCAACCTCAAGCCCATAGCGATCGGCTACCTTTTGCCAAATTGACTGAGGGACTAAAGCAAA
>CAIJEA010000375.1 GCA_903819605.1 uncultured cyanobacterium
ATTTTGGTTGCTACAGGTCACTATCGCAATGGTGTACTGATGGCTCCCGTCACGGCTCACATCACAAAAGATTTACTATTAACAGGTACAAGCGATCTACCTTGGCGACCCTTTACGCTCTAGTTATGCCAAAACTCAAAATGGCGTAGCCATTTTGAGTTTTGAAAACCCTTACTGGGTTTGTTTTTTAATCCACAAAAGTGTTGCCACACTTTCGTGAATTGTTATTATGTCAAGCTGCCATTTCTAAATCTTCTAGCTCTTGATCAGGATCTTGAGACTGAGCTTCAGCAGCATCAACTGTCACCGACAGCTTTAGTCCCAACCCCTTGAGCCAATCAGCTAAACCATAGATTGCCTCTGTACCTTGCTTTTGTAAGATTACTTCTAGAGATTGGGTACTAGCTCCTGTTTTATCTAGCGCTTTAGATACATCATTCAACGCTAAGGGCAGTAGCTCAGGTTCAGGATCTTCAGCTTCGATGATCGCGGTAAGATAGCAAGCTGATTCAATAGGATCTTGCAGAGAATTAATCAGAGCATCCAGATAGCTGTCACTTACTAATGTGTTAACTGACGAATTATTTGTCTGTGCCTGTACGCTGTTCATAGTCTCTCCAATAGTTTTTGGCTTTACGAATATCTCGGTTTTGAGTGCTTTTGTCACCGCCACAAAACAGCAAGATTACAACTGAGTCAATTTGCCCAAAATAAACACGATAACCTGCTCCATAGTGAATCCTTAACTCACACACACCATCACCAACAGATTTGTAATCACCCAGATTTCCTAAAAATACGCGCCGTAATCTTTCGTTAATTTTAGCTCTTACTATTGGATCTCGCAGTGAGACAATCCACTCATCAAAGGGCTTTGTGCCTGCCGATGTGATGTATCGCCTAATTTCTCTTGGTTGTGCTGACATCAGCTTGACTTAGTTTTGTGTAGTTGCTTCGTGGTGTAACGATTAACGATATTAAATCAGTTTGCTTGACGCTTGCTCTATCTGCCTTACTACTGTTAGTGCTGAATAACTTACCCCTGCGGTTCCTTCCCCTGGGTGGGTAGAGTCGCCGACTAGCCAAATATTTTTAAGAGGGGTGCGATTAGCAAAACCAAAGGGGCCAAAGGTGGAAACTCGCATTCCTACGCCGCCAACGATGCCGCGATCGCGTCCTGTATATCGCTCAAAAGTCTGTGGTGTGGCCGCTTCGATATGAATGATTGTCTCTTCGTTGAGATGGAAATATGCGCTTAACTGCGCGATCGCCCGTTCCGTAAATCTCTTCTTGAGTTCCTGATAGTCTTCGCCACCGTACCAAACCTCTGCATCGGTAAATTCTGAGGCAATAATTGTCGCTTTTCCATCGGGAGCGCGACCATCTCCTTCCTTGCTAACGGAAACAAATAGAGAATGTGGTTTATTAATTTGGGAATCTTCATAGGCTTCCAAAAATTGCAAATGCGGCGGACAGTCTTCGGGAATCGCAGCACGCTCCACTCCCAAATACACCACAAAAGCCACTGAAGCAGGCTTAAGGTTTTTAACCCGATGAGCATAGTTCCTTGGAGCTAAATCTCCCAAAAGCTGCACAAAGTTATTCACAGTCACATTCGCTACGATGTGATCGGCTCTATCCTCAAAAATCTCTTGCGATCGCAGATTTTTTACTTTTACCTTTTTACTTTTACCTCGATCCGCGATCGCTGTAACTTGAAGTTGCATCAACACTTTCCCACCATCGCGCTCAATGCTCTCAATTAGGCGATCGCTTAAAACTTGCATACTTCCTTTAAGATGAAACAGTCCTAAAGGAGTTTGAGAAACTGCTAAAGCTGTTGCTGCATAAAGTAAAGCTGTCTCTTCAGCATTTACCTGCGAATAGAGCTTCAATTGCAAATCGAGGAAAGTGCGTAATCTTTTGTCAGTTGCTAATCCAAACCCACGTAAAGCATCGCCTACTGTTGAGAAGGTATAGGGAACTGTTGCCAAGGTATCGATTCGCAAAGCTTTGAGCAATTGCCATGCATCCCAAATATTACGTGGTGGCAGAATTGGATCGCGTGCCTGAAATCGCCAACTCCGCCAAAATAAATCTTCGAGAAAGTTCCAAAATGGTTCGCTGTTTGGAAATTGTCTTTGTCGTTCTAGTTTCCACTTTTCGCGATCGCGCCAAACATTAATCGGTTCTTTCTCATTTGGCAAAAACACTGCACAGGCAGGATCGCAATAGGTCGCTTCAGGAGGTTCTATTTCTAGTTCTTTAAAGATGCGATCGTGAATGCCCCCAGATTCTAATCCTGCCACCTGTGTCGCGCCGACATCAAAGGTAAAGCCCCGCCGCTTAAATGTGGATGCACAACCACCCGCAACGATCGCCAAGTCGTAAACGATGACTTCATAGCCACGCTTTGCCAACAAAGCCGCCGCAGTTAAACCACCAATTCCCGCACCAACGACAATAATTTTTTGTTTTATTTTTTGCTTAGACTTACTCAACACTGGCTATGACGGATTAACAATAATTAATAATTCTTAATCTAGTCTAAGCGATCGCCCTCACATGAGCCAGATCGCGATCGCGGATTGTTCTAATTTGTGACGGCAATACAGAGACAACGGCAACTGTTTCACCTGTGAGGGGCATAAATTCAACCTCATAGCCTTTCTGTTGTTTATAAACAAATACCACAGTACCAATATCGCCAATTTCTAAATCCGCTTCATCAATGCGATCGGCTAGTACAACACGGTCTAACTCTTTAATCATTGTCTACGTCTCCTTAATTTATGTGCAGTAACAAAACTTGGAATACTTTCGCCATCTTCAATTATCCAAACAGCCCGTATGTATGGATTTCTACCATCAGGTGTTTCTATTTCTTCTTCTATAATATATTTAGTGCCAAAAGTAGCTTCTTTAATTTCCGATACTTCATGTGAAGCAGCATGAAGACATAGAGGATTTGCCATTGTTTCCCATTCGGAGATCGAGAATCCAAATGATGTAAAAAATTGCTCTTTGCTTTTTCCATCTTCATGGGTAGTCGATAATAGGTATTTGGTAATTTTAGATTCTGGAACAATTGCTTGATCATAATTCGGCAATTTCAAGTTTTTACTCCTAAGGATTGTGAATAAAAACTAATTATGACTTAATCAAGTGTTCTTCTTTACGGCGATATGCTTTAATTTTACGCTGACGGTCAATGGATGGATAGAACAAAAGATAACCTAACCAACTAGCACTGGCGATAGTGCCTCCGTAGATAGATAAACTATTTGACCTTAGCCAAGTACGAACTACTATAAGTTTTGAACTAAATATTTGTTTGCTGTACTGAGTCCACCAAGTTATATCTAAATTCGTGAACCAATCCGTACCTACCAAAAGGAAATAGGTAAATCCGATAAAAATACCAACAGTTAAGCTTGCTAGAAGATTTAACTGGCTTTTCCAGCTTTGTTTTTTTTAATTTAGTAGGCATAGAATTATGAAAATTAAAATCGTAGCCAATCCACGAATAAGATCGTTACCACCAATTCCAAAAACAGCAAATATAAGTAAAATAGCTGCTCCAGCAAAATATCCAACTTTTAGTCCAATATTCATTCCTAGTATAATTCCAGTCAATCCTATACCTAGTCCCGATAAAATGATTGGAAAAATCAAAAGTACAAAAATTGAATTTCCAAGACGATCAGGGAAACATAGAACTGAAGTTATAACTAACATAACATCAATAACAATTAATCCGCTTAATATACCAACGAACCATTGTCGAGCTATATCATCTACCTCACTAAACTTCCGTTCGATCAAGCCTCGTAACTGTGGATACTCCTTTAACGCAAACAATACTGGCGCAGTCAGATTACCTTTCTTCAGATCTGAACCAACAGGCTTGCTCAAAGTCTCAGTTGAACTAGTGAGATTGAGAATGTCATCGACAACTTGAAACGCGATGCCAAAATGCTTACCAAAATTAAATAACTGCTCAGCTTGTACTTGACTTACACCACTCAAAGAACAACTAATAAACTGTGACAAACTGATTGATGCGATTGTCTATCGGTTGTATGGTTTGACAGAAGAAGAAATAGCGATCGTTGAGTGAACACAGGCTAAGAGCTAAAAGCCATCCGCCAATGACCCAAACGAGATTACAATATGTTAAGCAAAACTTAACAACAAGGTAACGACAGTAAGGGTCGAGCATAAACATGAAAGCAGCAATTATTGGTGCAGGCTTAGCAGGTATGAGTACTGCTGTAGAACTCAGCGAACAAGGCTATGAGGTAGAACTTTTTGAATCTCGTCCTTTTGTGGGCGGCAAGGTCAGCAGTTGGCTAGACAAAGATGGCAACCATATCGAGATGGGCTTACACGTATTTTTTGGCTGCTACTACAACCTCTTTGCACTGATGAAAAAAACAGGAGCATTCGAGCATCTCCGCCTCAAGGAACATACTCATATTTTCGTAAATCCCGGCGGCGCACAGGCTGCCCTCGACTTTCGGAACTTTGGTGGTGCGCCTTTTCATGGACTGAAAGCCTTTGTAACCACAGGACAATTGCCTCTTAAGGATAAAATCCAGAATGCGATCGCGATCGGGCGGAGTCCCTTAATTCGCGGCTTAGTCGATCATGTCGGCGCGATGAAGGAAATCCGTGCCCTCGACAATGTTAGTTTTAAAGATTGGTTTTTGGGGATGGGCGGATCGCAAGCGAGTCTCGATCTGATGTGGGATGCGATCGCCTATGGGCTAGGTTTCATCGACTGCGAAAATATTTCGGCAAGATGTATGCTCACCATCTTTCAGTTCTTTGCATCTCGGACTGAGGCTTCGATTTTGCGAATGTTAGAAGGTTCGCCCGATGTATTTTTGCATAAGCCAATTGTGAACTATATTGAATCTAAGGGCGGCAAGTTCCATTTGCGGCGTGGTGTGCGCGAAGTTCTATTTGAAGGCGAAGGCGGAGATACTCGTGTTACAGGTTTGATCGTTGGCAAAGAAGACGGCGAAGAAATCGTGAATGCTGATGTTTATATCTGCGCCGTTGATATCCCTGGGATAAAGCGGATTATCCCTGAAAAATGGCGAGCATGGTCGCAGTTTGACAATATCTATAAGCTCGATGCTGTGCCTGTAATTACCGTACAACTGCGCTTTGATGGTTGGGTGACGGATATTGATAATTTACTTTATGCCGTGAAAGTAGATTTCTCTACCTTTGCCGATTTGGCGATTACTAGCCCCACTGATTACTACAAGGAAGGTGAAGGTTCTCTCTTGCAGTTAGTAATTACCCCTGCGGATGATTATATTAAGCTCAGTAATGAAGCGATCGTTGAGAAGATGATTGCTCAAGTACATCAGATTTTCCCTTCTTCTAATAAGCTGAATGTAACTTGGTCAAGTGTGGTTAAACTGGCGCAGTCGCTCTATCGTGAAGCCCCAGGCAAAGATCCATTCCGTCCTACTCAAGCAACACCTGTAAAGAACTTCTTCCTCGCTGGAAGCTACACGATGCAGGACTACATCGACAGCATGGAAGGTGCAACGCTTTCGGGCAAGATGTGCGCGGCAGAAGTGATTAAGAGCAAGCAGTTAGCGAAAGTATAGAAAAAGAAACCGTGCATTGCACGGTTCTTTCTTCTTTTGTTAGGAATCATGGATTTACCGCTTATCTATCATCCAAATTACGTCGCGCCGATCGCTAATACCAATCGATTTCCGATGGAAAAGTTTCGCTTGCTGTACGAGATGTTACTGACGGATGGCGTG
>CAIJEA010000376.1 GCA_903819605.1 uncultured cyanobacterium
GGGGTTTCTTCCGCAGCCTTACCAACTAGATGCTCGAACTCCTTGTCATCGCCAAGGATACCGAATTCGACCAAGAGATCTTCCAACTCATCCATGGTGATTGGAGTAGGAATGGTGAGATTGGTGTTGTTTTGGATCTTCTTAGCAAGGGTGCGATACTCTTCGGCTTGCTTGTGAGTAGGTAAGTACTCAATCACAGTCATACGTCGGAGTTCAGCATGTTGAACGATGTTGTCGCGAGGTACGAAGTGAATCATTTGAGTATTCAAGCGCTTGGCAAGAGTTTCAATCAATTCAACTTCACCGTCAACGTTACGGCTGTTGCAGATCAAACCGCCTAAGCGAACACCACCAGAGTGGGCGTACTTGAGAATACCGCGAGCGATGTTGTTAGCGGCGTACATTGCCATCATTTCGCCAGAGGTGACGATGTAGATTTCTTGGGCTTTACCTTCACGAATAGGCATTGCGAAACCACCGCAAACAACGTCGCCTAATACGTCATAGCTAACGAAGTCGAGGTCTTCATAGGCTCCATTTTCTTCCAAGAAGTTAATGGCGGTGATGATGCCACGTCCAGCGCAACCAACACCTGGTTCAGGACCACCTGATTCTACGCACTTAACGCCTTTGTAGCCTTTGAGTAGTACTTCTTCAAGTTCTACATCTTCAACTGCGCCACGTTCAGCAGCAAGGTGAAGTACTGTGGTTTGGGCTTTACTGTGGAGCATCAAGCGGGTGGAGTCAGCTTTAGGGTCGCAACCTACGATCATGATGCGTTCGCCGTCAGTCAGTTCAGCTAAACCTGCGATCGTATTTTGGGAAGTTGTAGATTTGCCGATACCGCCTTTACCGTAGAATGCGATTTGTCTGAGACTCATGGGGTTTTCTCCTTTATTAAATCAAAAAATATACTGTAGTTTGGAAGTAGAACACTTGAGAAAGGGCTTAAGGAAGTTCTTTCTCAGTTTGTGAAGCGATCGCTGTCACCACAGGAGGGGAGCGCTCGACTCCAAGTATGGAAATGTTAAATAAGTCAGGGTTCATTGGTTTGGGATTGAGAATTACTTGATCCCCCTCAATCCCCCTTGTAAAGGGGGAAGAAGAAAATTTTAATTCTCCCCCCTTTATAAGAGGGGCTTGGGGGGATCTCTAGAAACTTTTAAACTGCTTCGACAACGAGGGTAGAAAGAACGCGATCGCGTAGTCTCACTTCGATCGCATCTTTGAGGGTGGCGGTGCTGCCAGAGCAGGAACTGCAAGCACCTTTGAGAATTACTTTGACGATATCGCCATCGACATCGAATAGTTCGACATTGCCGCCGTCTGCGATGAGCATGGGACGGACTTCATCGAGAATTTCTTGAATCTTGGCGATCTTTTGGACAGTGGTTAACTTACGGTTAGTTTGTTGAATGCGTGTAAGTTCGGCTTCTACTCTGGCGGTTGTGGCTTCTTTATCCTTTTCTACCGCCGCGATAATATCTTCAATTCCTGCGAGACAGGAACCACAGGAACCACCAGCTTTGATGTAGTTAGTAACTTCTTCAACGGTGGTGAGATTGTTCTCAATGACGATGCGGCGAACGCGGTTATCACTAACTCCGAAGCAGGTGCAGAGGAGCGCGCCTTCATCTTCTTCATGATGTTCAATTTCTATGCCGCGATACTTGTAAATAGCAGCTTCTAGGGCTTCTTGTCCCATTACAGAACAGTGCATTTTTGCTTCAGGTAAGCCGCCTAAGTAATCGGCGATATCTTTGTTGCTTACCTTAAGAGCTTCATCTAATGTAAGTCCTTTGATCATTTCTGTCAAGGCGGAAGAAGAAGCGATCGCACTGGTACAACCAAAGGTTTGGAAGCGAGCATCAAGAATGCTATCGGCAGGAACATCAATCTTGAGATGTAGTCTTAAAGCGTCGCCACAGGCAATACTGCCTATTTCGCCGAATACAACTGCAATATCTGTTTCTTCAGTAACTTCTATCGCTCCTTGGTTTTTAGGATTGTAGAAGAGGTCTAATACTTTATCGGTGTAGTCCCACATGGCAAGTGAAAGGTAAAGGGCAAACGGTAAAGGGTAAAGGGTAAAAGTAAAAAAGTGAGAGTAAAAAATATTTTTTCAAAAATATTTTTTACTTAACAAGAGCCTCTTCTCTCTCTTGCAACCAACCCGCAGCATCGCTGTTAAAGGGAGATAAAGCACGGAGGCGATCGATGATGCTGGGCATGACTTCTAGGACGCGATCGATGTCAGCATCAGTGGTGTAGCGGGAGAGGCTGAAGCGGATGGAGCCGTGGAGAATAGTGTAGGGGAGTCCCATGGCGCGAAGGACATGGGATGGTTCGAGGGAGCCAGAGGTACAGGCGGAACCAGAGGAAGCGCAAATACCATAGCGATCGAGGGATAAGAGAATTGCTTCACCTTCAATGAATTTGAAACCGATGTTGGTGGTATTGGGTAGACGATTTTTGGGATCGCCGTTTACTTCACAGTCGGCAATGGTTGAGAGGAGAAACTTTTCTAAGCGATCGCGCAATTTCTTTTCATGCTTTACTGCATTTGGTAGATGGAGTAACTCCAATTCCGCAGCCTTACCTAGACCAACGATGCTGGCAACGTTCTCAGTTCCTGCTCTGCGTCCGCGTTCCTGATGTCCGCCCAGAATGAAAGGACGGAAGCGGTAGCCACGACGGACATATAATGCGCCAACGCCTTTGGGAGCGTGGAGTTTATGTCCAGAGAGGGTCAGCAAATCAATCGTACTGGTTTTCAGGTTGAGAGGGATTTTGCCAACCGCTTGCACTGCATCCACATGGAAGGTTGCACCATATTCCTTTGCCAAAGAGCCAATTTGCTCAATGGGGAAGATTGTGCCTGTCTCATTGTTGGCATACATCGTGGTTACTAACGCTGTATTGCCAGTAAGAGCAGCCTCCAACTCCGATAAATCAATTTGTCCTTTGCGATCGACAGAGAGATAAGTAACGGTATAACCTTGCTTCTCTAACTGTTTGCACACATTCATCACACAGGCGTGTTCGACTTGGGTAGTGATGACGTGTTTGCGATCGCTTTGGGCTGCAAGAGCTGCACGGATGGCAGTATTGTTTCCTTCAGATCCGCAACTGGTGAAGATGATTTCTGAAGGTTCGGCTCCAAGGAGTTCGGCAACTTGCGATCGCGCAGTTTGAATAGCTTTCCCTACTTGTCCACCAAAGGTATGCATACTGGAAGGATTTCCATAGTAAGTAGTGAGGTAAGGAAGCATTGCTTCAACAACGAGGGGATCGATTCTGGTCGTAGCGTTGTTGTCAAGGTAGATTACATCGGGTTTCATACTATTACTTCCTGCATTGATTTTCTTAGGAGTGGAGGGAGTGGCTACACTCGTGCTGTTGGCTAAACTGTGGCAACTTACCGTAAAAGCAGCTATGGCAAAGTCTTTGGTCGATTAGATAATGTCCGCTAGCATCTTTTTGAATCGCTGATTTTGGACATTGGGAAAGACAAACTTCCCAGTAGATTTCTTGATTTTCGAGCTTGTAGGGCATGACGATACTCCTGATAGCTGTAGATCTTGTTAATAGGAAACTCAATAGGGAGCTTGTTCCAGAAGCGCTTCTTTTTGGAGAAACTTAGCGTAGAATTCCTTCGCTACGGTATCGATCGCGTCGTAGGCTTCGACGGGTTCGATCCCTGCTTTGCGAAGGCTGTCTTGAGGGCAGTTACCAACTTTGGCAGTTAGGACGGCTTTGCAATCGGCAATAGAAGAGATGATTTCTTCGAGAGTTGCTTCTTCGCCATAACCGCTTTGACAATATTGGTCAATCTTGCGATGTCCGACAAATTTTACTTCAGTGGCATCAACTTCATAGATTTGGAACTCTTTGGCATGACCGAAGTGTTGATTGACGATGCCACTTCCTTTGGTAGTCACAGCTACAAGGATTTTGGGGCTTGTCACTGTCTTCTGAATGTTCGTCACCTTGGCTTTCTTCTCTTGCAATTCTGCTTGCAAGAGATCGATCCCAGCGTGAACCACTTGACGGGCTTCCAAATCATAGGTGGGAGCCATTTCCATGAACTTGTCTTTGGTAAACTCTTGGGAACGATCTTCACCAAGTAACCCGACAGCATCAGCACGGCATTGACGGCAGTGGCGCATCATCTTCATGTTGCCTTCAGCGCAGCTATCCTGAAGCTTTTTCAGTTCTTTAGGATTAGGTCCACGTTGACCAGTCAAACCAAAGTGAGTACCATGTTCAGGAGCCGAGATGAGAGGCATAATATTGTGGAGAAATGCTCCTTTCTCACGAATCACCCGACCGACTTCTACGAGATGTTCATCGTTAATTCCAGGAATCATCACCGAATTAACTTTGCAAAGAATGTCTGCTTCTCTGAGCATATCCAAGCTTTGCATTTGACGCTCATGGAGAATTTGAGAAGCTTCTAAACCTGTGTAGCGCTTGCGGTTATAGCGAATCCAAGGGTAAATCTTAGTGCCGATTTCAGGATCGACCATGTTAATTGTGATAGTTACATGATCGATGTTCAATTTCTTGATGCGATCGACATATTCGGGAAGCATCAAGCCATTGGTGGAAAGACAAAGCTTAATATCTGGAGCTTCTGCCGCAATCAACTCAAAGGTGCGGAAAGTCTTTTCAGGATTGGCTAAGGGGTCACCAGGACCTGCAATTCCCAATACGGTCATTTGGGGGATTTTGCCACCAATTACCATTACTTTGTGAGCAGCTTCTTCGGGAGTTAGTAGTTCGCTAACTACCCCTGGGCGGCTTTCGTTGGCACAGTCATATTTACGATTGCAGTAATTACACTGAATGTTACAAGCGGGAGCTACAGCAACGTGCATCCGAGCGTAATGGTGGTGAGCTTCCTCGCTATAGCAGGGATGCTTCGCAATCCGCTCCTGCATACTTTCACTCAAGGCATTTTTTTGGGCGCTTTTATTAGAAGTTTTTGAACCTTTTGAGCTACTACAACCACAGTCTCCTGATTTTTTGGGTTTGGATGTGGTTGTTGCAATCTTATTCTCAACGGGGGAGGCAATGAGAGCTTGTGTCGGGGGTGTCATTGAGGCTTCCTGATAAGTGGACTGCGGTCAACATGCAAAATTTATAGCAGCCACTATCGAACCGTTCAGGAAAGCGATCGCGATAAGATTTATTAAATACATTAAGTTTGTACTCAAAATCTACACCCTAAACTGTGCCTACATTTAAGCAATTTAAAAAAATCTTTTGGGGTAGGGGTACGAGTATTTAGATGATGGGGGTTAGGTATTTATAGGGTGGGGGTACAGTTTTGCTTGTACTCATAACAAATCCAGTTATAGCAACCCATACAAGCAAAAATTGAGTGCTAATTATAAGCACTTTTTAATGTACTCAAAAAAGATACTAATTCTTAGGAAAAATGTAGAGTTAGCAGCTAGGAGTCATGTATAGACTTGTTCTTAAGTATTTTTACTAGCTCTAATTAAGGCTATTAATTTTGTATCTAAATTATCAGTCCTTCGATAATCTGTAGCAAAAGGATCAAAATTTTTTAACAATTGTCAGGAGTTGCTTTCTTTAGCTGAAAACTGATTTTAAACGTATCTATA
>CAIJEA010000377.1 GCA_903819605.1 uncultured cyanobacterium
ATCCAAGAGAGAGATGTGGCACAAAGCGCCGTAACTCTTTTGACTACTGCCATAAAAAAATTAAAAATGGCGCAAATTGCCATCGTTGCTGTTTGTTTTTTGTTGAAATGCGATCGCCAATATCGTATTATTATAGACTTGGCATAATTTGACAATCGCTGACAGTGTTGGCAAAAAATGTTTTGTGATTTCTAGATATATTCAATCTAGGCATATTTAATCTAGGCATATTTAATAATGAAGGTCACTCTAGAGAAACTTCCCGCTAGTCAAATTGGTTTTGACATTCAAGTAGAAGGGGCAAAGTCTCAAGCAATATACGATCGCATCGTCAAAGACTTGACACGTACGATGCAAGTCCCTGGTTTTCGCAAAGGCAAAGCTCCCACTCAACTTGTATTGAGACAAGTTGGTAGTCAGCGACTCAAAGCTAATGTCCTCGAAGAGTTGCTAGAAAAAACCTTAAACGAAGCCCTCGCTGAGAATAAAGAAGTTAAAGAAAAAGCTCTGGGTGGCTTTCAACTGATCACTAATATTGAATCTCTTGTCCAAACCTTCACCCCAGGACAAGAAGTATCCTTTAAAGCCGCGATCGATGTTGAGCCAGAAGTTACTCTTGCTAAATATCAAGGCTTTAGCGTTAAAGCAGAAGAAGTTAAGCCTGACCTCACCGAAGTCGATCGCACATTACACGAATTTCAAGTTCGCAAAGCGACAATTGTGCCGATCGAAGATCGTCCTGTCGCTCTAAATGATGTTGTCACTGTTGATCTCAAAGTCCTCGATCGCGAAACAGGCGAGGAATTACCTGATGCTGGCGAAGATGATTTTCAGTTAGATGTTGACGAAAAAGCATTTATCCCTGAAGTCGTTAAGGCAATTATTGGTGCGGCGATCGATGATGTTGTTGAAGTCGAATCAGTTTTTCCTGAAGAATATTACCCAGAAGAGTATGTCGGTAAGGAAATCAAGTATGTAGTCACGATCAAATCGATCAAAGGTCGTGAGCTTCCTGCCCTTGATGATGAATTTGCTCAATCGATCAGCGACAAAGCCACGATCGCCGAGTTGCGCGAACTTTTAGAAAAGCGTGTGATTGAAGAGGCAGATTCTAAGACTAAAGCAAACAAAGAAACAGTTTTGCTGGATGCCCTCACAGCCGAACTCGAAGTTGATTTGCCTGCGACCCTCATTCAACAAGAGCTAGACTTTTTGGTAAGACAGCAAGCGAGTTATCTGCAAGAGCGTATCGATCCTGCGATGGCAAAGCAACTATTTACCAAGGAATTGGTTGAAGAAATGCGCCGCCTCAATCACCCTGAGGCAATCAAACGACTGAGACGCAAAGTTGCCCTTGATGAGATCGTCAGTCAGGAAAAGCTCACTGTTGATGAAGCCGTTCTTAACGAAAGAGTTGCCGAGGCTCTTGAATCTCTCAAGGATCAGAATATCGATCCTGACCGATTAGCGAACGTTATTCGTGAAGAAATCTCCACAGAGAATGCCTTAGCTTGGCTAATCGAGCATTCTGAGATTGAGTTGGTTGAGCAAGGCTCACTTACGCCACCAGCCGATACCCTTGAGAGTATCGAACCCGAAGCTGATGCCGATGGTGTCGTCACTGTAGAAGCAACTTCTGAGGAAGCTTAAATAATAAGAGAGGGGCGCAATGCGCCCCTCTCTTATTTAATTTAGATTGCGTACATTGGTATGGCAATATACCACTACAGTTTTTAAGGCATAATAGCTCTTAGATAGGTATGGTAAATATCAAGCTCGCTTGAGCTAACGCATCAAAATCATGGTGGACTCAAAACGCATGTACCCTTTATCTAGTCAATTAACATCAAACAACTTTGCGATCGCTTCGACCCAAAATCAGGTCGTCCCGATGGTAGTCGAACAATCAGGTAAAGGCGAGAGAGCTTTTGATATCTTCTCGCGCTTACTGCGAGAGCGGATTGTGTTCTTGGGTTCGCAAGTAGATGACACTACCTCGAATCTGATCATGTCCCAGCTTTTGTTTTTAGAAGCTGAAGATCCTGAAAAAGATATTTATCTCTATATCAACTCCCCAGGCGGCTCAGTCTACGCTGGCATGGCAATTCTTGACACCATGAACCACGTACGTCCAGATGTCTGCACCATTTGTATGGGGTTGGCGGCAAGCATGGGGGCTTTTTTACTATCGGCTGGTGCTAAAGGCAAGCGAATGTCTTTACCAAATGCGCGGATCATGATTCACCAACCTCTTGGTGGCGCTCAAGGTCAGGCAGTTGATATCGAGATTCAAGCGCGAGAAATCTTGTATATTAAGCGATCGCTCAATGAGATGCTCTCCGAACAAACAGGCAAGTCTTTTGAACAGATCGAGCAAGATACAGAGCGAGATTTTTTCATGTCTCCTGTGGAAGCCCAACAATATGGTTTAATTGATCGCGTTTTAACTAATTCCAAAAGCCTCCAGCCATCTGTCCTATCCCTAGTCTAGCCACAGCGAGATAGCTTATGCCCAGTAAATATGACTCTCATCTTAAATGTTCCTTCTGTGGTAAGTCGCAGGAGCAGGTACGCAAGCTAATTGCAGGACCAGGGGTATACATTTGCGATGAGTGCGTGGATTTGTGTAATGAAATCCTCGACGAGGAGTTGTTTAACAGCGCTCCGCCTCAAGCTGCCCAACGTAAAGAACCTGCCAACGAAAAGCGTAAAACCAAAACTGCGGCAAATCTCAACCTCAATCAAATCCCTAAGCCCCGCGATATCAAGCGCTATCTTGATGAAAATGTAGTCGGTCAAGACGAAGCTAAAAAAGTCTTGTCGGTTGCCGTATATAACCACTACAAGCGCCTAAGTTTTATCGAATCGGCGGCAAAAGGTCAGAATGAAGATGGGATTGAACTTCAGAAATCGAACATTTTGCTGATTGGTCCTACGGGTTGTGGCAAGACCCTTTTGGCGCAAACTCTAGCCGAAATGCTGGATGTGCCATTTGCGGTTGCTGATGCCACGACGCTAACCGAGGCGGGCTATGTCGGTGAAGATGTAGAGAATATCTTACTGAGGCTATTGCAGGTTGCCGATCTCGATGTCGAAGAGGCTCAGCGTGGCATTATTTACATTGATGAAATCGATAAAATTGCCCGTAAGAGTGAAAATACTTCGATTACCCGTGATGTATCGGGCGAAGGTGTACAGCAAGCATTATTAAAAATGCTAGAAGGGACGATCGCGAATGTGCCGCCTCAAGGTGGTCGTAAGCATCCTTACCAAGACTGCATCCAGATTGATACTAAAAATATCTTGTTTATCTGTGGTGGTGCATTCGGCGGACTCGAAAAGTCAATCGAGCAGCGCATTGGCAAAAAATCGATGGGATTTGTGCAGCAAGGTGAATCTATTCCTCGCGAAAAGCGGACTGCGGAGATTCTTAAAAATGTCCAACCCGACGATCTCGTCAAGTTTGGCATGATTCCTGAGTTTATTGGTCGCGTGCCAGTTATGGCAGTGGTCGATCCTCTGGATGAAAAAACCCTTGTTGCTATTTTGACTGAGCCTCGTAGTGCGCTGATCAAGCAATACCAAAAGCTGTTGAAAATGGATAATGTCCAGCTTGAGTTTCAGGCTGATGCAGTTATGGCGATCGCTAAGGAAGCCTATCGCCGTAAGACAGGGGCGAGAGCTTTGCGCGGTATTGTCGAGCAGTTGATGCTAGACATGATGTATGAGTTGCCATCACGTAAGGATGTCACCAAATGTCTAATTACTCGCGACATGGTCGAGAAATTATCCACGGCGGAGATTTTGCAACATCCCGCATCACTACCAAAGCCTGAATCGGCATAATAAAAGAAGGCTTGCGGATGCAAGCCTTTTTATTTAAGCTTTATCTAAACCTATGCCACTTACAGTTGTATGGTTTCGGCAGGATTTACGAGTTTGCGACCATGAACCTCTGCACCGAGCAGCTCGCAGAGGTCGGGTTATACCTATCTACATTTTTGAGCAATCGCTGTTGCTGCACCCCGAAGCTTGTTCTGCTCAAATTGCCTTTGTTTTGGAATGTTTGAAATCTCTAGATCGAGATTTACAGAAATTAGGTGGGAGATTAATTTTAAGGATCGGAAATCCCGTTGAAATTTTACCGAATCTAATAGCTGCAACTCAAGCAGAGGGCATTTATGCCTACAAGGATTGCGATCGCATTTATAGCAGAGTAAGGGATGCCAAACTTAATGTAACTTTAGCCGAACGGCAAATGAAAGTTCGCTGGTTTGATCCACCAGCAAGCATTGACGAATTAGTTTCTTATCCCCAATATCGCAATAAGTGGTACGCGGATATGAATGCGGTGATCGCGCCAACGCCTACAAGAATAGTCGTGCCAAATGACATTTTTAGCGAAAATTTGCCATCTTTAGAAGAATTAGAGCATAAACCCGATTGCAAAATCATTCCAGAAGGAGGAACTGAACCTGCGCGATCGCTGCTAAAAGAGTTTTTCGATCGCAAAGCCGAAAGCTATTATTGGCAACTCTCATATCCTAGCGCTGAAGCAACTACAGGCTTAAGTCCGTATATCAAAGTTGGTGCGATTTCGATTCGCGAATGCGTACAATTTGCCAAAGTATTTACTAAAGATCGAGATCTTCGCATTCAACGAAGCAGTAAGCAACTAATTTCACGACTGCGGTGGGGAAGTGGATTCCATCAAAGATTTCGG
>CAIJEA010000378.1 GCA_903819605.1 uncultured cyanobacterium
GATCTGTAAATGGAACACCTGTTGTGTTGAAGAAGCTACCACCCGCATAGGTATTATATGGAGAATTACCATTACCAGCAGCGAGTTGAGTTGTTAAACGATCCTTACCTGTGAACGAGGTGTTAAGGGTCAACCACACTAGCCCACTCATAGTTATATTGGGGTTATTAGCGATAGTACCATTTGGAGTTCTAACATTATTATTACCTGTAGCACCAGTGACATTAAAAAATGCCAAGCCGCTTAGTTTGGTAGTGGTTGAGAACTGTTGAGCTTCTAGCTTTTCAACCTTAGCATCAAGAGCATCTACGCGACCGCGAAGGGTAGCGAGTTCAGCAGCAAATTCCTCTTGGAGTTTTTGCAAAGTAGCAAGATCTGCTTTGCTAACTTTATCCGCTAAGCCTGCGGAGATAATTTCGTTTATCTTGTCTAAACAAGCATTCAAACCTGCGGCAAATTCATAGCGGCTAGTTGCTTGTTTGCCACGGAAAGTGCGATCGGGATAGCCTGCGATACAACCGTAGCGCTCAACTAAGGACTGTAATGCGGTGAATGCCCAATCAGTAGGCTTAACGTCGCTGAGTTGTGATACTGAAGTTACGTTTTGAGCTACTTCCTTAGGACGGGTTAATTCTGTATTGATTGCACGGATAGTTTCTGATTCATTCAGTTTTACTTCCGTTGCAGGCAAAGATGACTGCATAGTCGAAGCAGTCGTAGATTGAACTTGAGCTTGCTTTAAAGTCTCTGCATTTGCAGCACCTGTAGCCGTGGCTAAAACACTTAAGCCTAATAGAATTGATAGATTACTGACTTTTTTCATTCCTTCACACCATTAAAAGAATACTTTTAGCTTGTCGCGATCAAATAATATTAAATCTTGTGATTATTTCATTTGATAGCGTCAGCTAAAATGCATATATTGGAAGTTAACAAAACCAGTAAAACGTAAATGTATTCATGAATACAATCTAGCCCCAGTCATCATCCCAATCCTCATCAAAATCATCTCTAATCTTTTTACTTGTCCGAGAGATATCTTTTTTTGCTTCTGTAGTTTTAGCCTTAACTTGACCTTTTAAAGGACTATTTTTAGGGTTAAAACCAGAAAATTTCAGCGAAGTTGGAAAATTAACACTTACTGAAGTTTGCCATATACTTGCAAATACTGCACCCAATCCTGCACAGAAAACCAGTACTAGCCCTAGAGGTAACTTAATCGACTCAAATGCAAAAAACTTTAAACTCACAAGAGCAGTGTTTTGGGTGGCAAAAATAGCGATCGCCATTGCCCCGATCCAAATAAACAGGTAGAGAGCTAATCGAATCATTACTAATGAGCCTCCTCTCCAAAAGATGAAACTTCCCTGAGGTAATACCCAAACTTTTCCACAAAGCGATTTTCGATAATAGCTTGGCGCATTTGCTGGGTAAATCGAATTAGTTCGGTAATGTTGTGAATCGATAGTAAGGTAAATCCAAGAATTTCTTGCGATCGCACTAAATGGCTGATATATGCTCGCGAAAAATTTTGGCAAGCATAGCAAGGACAATCGCGATCGATGGGAGTGAAGTCCCGTTTAAATTTCTGATTTTTGAGATTCCAGCGATCGCCTTTAACAAGGGCGACACTATGCCTCGCGAGTCGGGTGGGGATTACACAATCAAATAGGTCGATTCCTGCGGCGACTGCTTGCGCCATTTCCTTGTATGTGCCAACGCCCATGAGGTATCGAGGTTTATTAGGTGGTAATAGTGGAGTTGTTGCTTTAACAATTTTTTCGATTAGTTCTGGCGGCTCACCAACGCTTACACCACCGATTGCATAACCTGGCAAATCAAACTGAATTAGTTCTCGCGCTGATTGTTGTCGTAAATCTAGATAAACTCCACCTTGGACAATGCCGAATAAGGCTTGAGTATCTGGGCGATCGTGAGTCTTGATGCAACGCTCTAACCATCGTGTAGTGCGTTGACCTGCGAGTTTGACTGCATTGTAGGTAGCTGGATAGGGAGCACATTCATCAAATGCCATGATTACATCTGCACCCAGTTGATTCTGGATTTGAATCGATTTCTCTGGGGTTAGGTCGATCATGTTGCCTTCACGAGGCGATCGGAATTTTACTCCTTCTTCACTAATGGAACGGATTTCGCTGAGACTGAAAACTTGAAAACCCCCTGAATCTGTAAGGATTGGTCCGTCCCAATTCATAAATTTATGTAATCCTCCTGCTTCCGCGACAATATCTTCACCTGGTTGAAGATGGAGGTGATAGGTATTGGCTAAGACCATTTCTGCCTTGCAGTCTTTGAGTTGAGCAGGCGTAACGGTTTTCACATTTGCCAATGTGCCAACTGGCATAAACCGAGGCGTATGTACAACTCCATGTGGTGTATGGAACTGCCCAACCCTTGCATCTGTGCTACCGCACTGGCACTCTAATTTAAAGGTGAAGTTATTCAGAGCTAACAATCCTAAATTTATCTATAGATTCAAACCATTGCTAATTGTATCGCACTCACGATGTATTAGTAGAGAGCCAAGCCCAACCAAATAAAGGCGGCGCGAAGCGCCGCCTTTATTTGGTTGGGCTTGGTGTCCTAGCAAGACTGGCTGCATCCATACCCATTGTGATAGGCGATCGCTTGTTCGACATTTGCCATAACATTTTCACAAATTGCATCAATTGGTAAATCGTTAGCATCATGCCCAAAGGGATTTTCGATCTCGTTGCCAATCTGTTCTACGCCTAAAAGGATAAAACTAATCAACCCAACTGCAATCACCGCTAGCCAACCGATCTCAATGACAAGATGGAAAGGTAGACCGATACAGTAAATCAAAATTAAGCGCTTTAAATAGATGCGATAAGCGATTGGAAGTGGAGTTTTAATGATTCGTTCGCAACTAGTTAAACCTTCAACCAAAGCATTGAGATGGTTGTTCATTGCTACAAAGTAATTGGTGTCAATGCAATTTTTCTGAACCTGCTTTTGCAAATAGTCTCCTAACCATAGCGTCAATTCTAAAGGGCGATGTTTCGCATTCTGTAGCTTAGTGATTTCATTCTTCGATAGAATTTGATCTAGATTTTGCTCGATCGCTTCATCGCGAAGGTATCGTTTGGTGGCGATCGCAAAAGCAGTTAAAAGCTTAATCGATTGTTCCTTTTGTTGCTGTTCTTCAGCTTCAGAGACATTAATAGCAAACTGCATTAATCTCGATAAATTGCGAATATTTACTACCAAAGTCCCCCAAGCTTTGCGCCCCTCCCAATAGCGATCGTAAGCTGTGTTTGTACGAAACACTAAGAGCAAACCTAAAACTAGATTAAAAACAACATTGTTGGTCAGATCGCCTAAAACTTTTAGAGAAACCTGGGGCTCGTAATAATGAAGTAGAGAAACAGTGAAGGCAAATCCAGAGAAAATTAGAACTCTTGGCAATATCAGAGGCGCGACAGAGCCTTTAAGTTTAAACGCAAGATCGAACCATTGCAAAGTCATCATCTTGATAGCCGTGAAAGTTATGTGCTTCCAGAATTGTATAGCGATTTGTACTCTACAATTTGTAACTAAAAGGCTGGCGTTTTGTGCCAGCCTTTTAGTTACAAAGAAGCCTCTCCACGTCGATAGAGTTCGCGAGCATAATCCGTCCAAGTTCCTTGTCCCCAATATCGGAAACAGCTAGTTTGCACTAATAGGTTATAGAGCAAAGCTTGATGGTAATCTGGCTGCTTGGTAATCGCAGGATCTTTTGCTACAAGGGAATCGTATTTTTTGTGAAACTTGACACTGAGTTGATTCATCGGTTCCAATACATTCTCATAACCATTTACCCAACTCATACTATTTGTCCATGATGCGCCATCCATATGAAACTGATGGTCACTCACTTTTAGTTCAGCGATCGCTTTTTCTACCTTAGCTGCATTTAGATTGTTGCGATCGCATTTTTGCCAAACCTTATTCTGTTGAACTGCTTGAATAGTAGGATAATCTTGAGGACTGACCCCAGCCGTCTCGATCATTTCTAAATATTCAGTTCCATTTAAACCCACAACTCCTGAACTGCCGCGACCATTATTTTTCAGTTGATCCCATACCAATGGATAGTCACGAGGAAACTCATTCATCATCACGCCGCCATTCTCACCATCGGCAATTTGCGAAACTAGAGAAGGAATAGAGATGTTACTAAGCATTTGTCTACTCCGACCTTTTGCTTCATGGTAAGGTTGCATTTGGGCTACTAGCTTTGTATCTGAGCCTTGGGTTTTAATCAGAGCTGTAATACTAATCGATTCACCATTGGAACTCATAGCAAGGAGACGATTAGGCAAATATTTCTGATCTTGAGTCAGTCCTGAACCATCAAGACGCTCTACAGAATGCTCTTGCACCATCAACCATCGATAGCCACATTCTTTGAGAGCTTTAATATATTCATAAAGTGTATCGGGATGATTGGGAAGATGCATCTCAGGCGGCGAAAAACCTTTTACGCGCTTTAGAGCATCAATACCAAAAATAGAAGCAAAATGACTTTGCCATGCTTGAATATGTAGCTTCACATCAGGAATCGGTGTGGATGGAATTACTGCATGACTCCACATCGTGCCGAGCCACTCTACATAGGGTTGATATTGGCGATCGCAGGTAATGCGCTTGAGATTATCCAAAATGTCATGGCGCTGCATCTGCTGCAAGCCCCAGAGCAAATTTCCTGAATAGTCCAACATAATCCGAGGATTGCTGCCCTGCGCGACTAATTGCGGGATAAAATCGCCCATACGGCTATAACACCAAGCAAACACTGAGGCATTGTGGTTATCACCTTCGCCCTGATGTTCAAACATATTTTGCAGATTACAAATTAGCGCACCATTTGCTCCTGCAGGAATCGTCGGTTGGTGCATATGCAAAGCGCAGGCAAAGGCTGAGGTAATCTCTTCAAGACGCAGATTATTATTTAAAAATACGGGTGCATCATCTTGTACGGCGCGTTGAATTACGTCTTCATTTCCGCAAATGGCGGGGAAATCAGAGGCAACAAAGCTTGATGGGGTAGTTGTAATCAAAACTTGTAAAACCTCAATATTAAATTTACAGAAACCTTCAGATCAGCCTACATCGATCTGTGAGTAAACGGAACTATTATAACAATTCTCAAAATGGCATTACTGTTTTGAAAATTTCCAAACTAATAAAAAGAAAACTGTACGAAGTTACGCCTTTTTTTGCTCTTAGGAGTGCTACATCGCGATCGCGATATAGCACTCCTAAATTCATTTATGGGCATGCTGAAGGTTTCGGCGGAGCTTAGCCAAAGCCAAAAAAGTGGTGTGCTTTGCACACCACTTTTTAATTATGAA
>CAIJEA010000379.1 GCA_903819605.1 uncultured cyanobacterium
GAATGATCAATAAAGGCAACTTTGGCGAGCTTCTCAAGACATCTCTGAGTATGGCAGTTGCTGTAGTCCCCGAAGGTTTGCCTGCGGTAGTTACCGTTACCCTCGCGTTGGGAACTCAACGGATGGTGAGAAGAAATGCTCTCATTCGACGGTTGCCAGCCGTGGAGACCCTTGGATCGGTAACTACTATTTGCTCTGACAAAACAGGAACTTTGACCCAAAACAAAATGGTTGTCCAGAGTATCCGAACAGGGCTACACTCTCTGCAAGTCTCAGGAGATGGATATAATCCAATCGGAGAATTTAGCATCGCAGCAGATTCTTCAGAAGATGCGAACCTTGCTGTTGCCAACATTCCTGAGGTACAGCAATTGCTAATGGCTTGCGTATTTTGCAATGATGCAATCTTGCAGCAAAAAAATGGTGAATGGATTATTATTGGTGACCCGACCGAAGGTGCATTATTAGTGCTTTCTAGTAAAGGTGGATGCGATTTTTCGGAATGGCAACATCGAATGCCACGGGTATCTGAAGTGCCATTTTCCTCTGAACGTAAGCGGATGAGTGTGCTGGTTCAAGGTGAGCATGGTGGTAATGTTCTTTTTTGTAAAGGTTCCCCTGAACTGACTTTAGAATGCTGCACGCAAATTCAGATTGGCGATCAAATTCAGGCGATCGCCGATCATCAACGTCAACATATTCTCGATCAAAATAACGATCTTGCCAGTCGTGGATTGCGAGTCCTAGGCTTTGCTTATCGAACATTCCCCTATTTGCCTGAAGAAGGTATTACAGAACGAGATGAGAGTAATTTAGTTTGGGTTGGCCTAGTCGGAATGCTTGATGCACCTCGTCCCGAAGTGCGAGAAGCTGTTAAGCTTTGCCGAGATGCTGGGATTCGTCCTGTGATGATTACGGGCGATCATCAACTCACAGCCAAGGCGATCGCCTTGGATCTAGGAATTGCGAAAGTAGGCGATCGCGTTCTCACTGGCAAAGAACTAGAAATCATGGGTCAAGAAGATCTAGATCGCGAAGTTGATATGGTCAGTGTCTATGCGCGTGTTTCACCTGAGCATAAGTTGCGGATCGTCCAATCCTTGCAAAGAAAGCATCATTTTGTCGCGATGACAGGTGATGGGGTCAATGATGCTCCAGCCCTCAAACAGGCTGATATTGGGATTGCAATGGGGATCACTGGCACTGATGTATCCAAAGAAGCTAGTGACATGATCCTGCTTGATGACAACTTTGCCACAATTGTCGCCGCCACTGAAGAAGGGCGCGTTGTTTATACAAATATTCGTCGCTTTATTAAATACATTCTTGGTAGCAACATCGGCGAAGTAATTACGATCGCGGTTGCGCCGATGCTCGGATTTGCAGTTCCCTTGATTCCTCTACAAATTTTGTGGATGAATCTCGTTACTGATGGCTTACCAGCCCTCGCTCTTGCCGTTGAACCAGCAGAACCGAATGTCATGAAACGTCCTCCTGTCGATCCTCGTGAAAATATTTTTGCAAGGGGCATGGGGTCTTACATGATTCGGATTGGGATAATTTTGTCAGTTATTACGATTTCGTTGATGGTTTGGGCGCACAGCTATACGAATGTCAATACCTTTGATGGAGTATATGACAAAGAACGCTGGGCAACAATGGTATTTACCACATTATGTTTGGCTCAGATGGGACACGCGATCGCGATTCGGTCTAATACCCAACTCACAATTGAACTCGATCCACGAACTAATCCCTACGTTTGGGGATCGGTAATTATGACTACGGTTTTACAAATGGCGTTAATTTATGTCGAGCCACTACGCCGATTCTTTGGGACACATTTACTCACCCCAACAGAATTAGCAGTTTGCTTTGGTTTTAGCGCTTTAGTGTTTGTTTGGATAGAATTAGAGAAATTGGTAATTCGCTGGTGGTTGTGGCAACGTCAATCCTAAGCCCAATCCGAATGACAATTTCAAAAAGTATGCTAGGCTACAAATTTGGGTATCGATTCAAGTGTATTAAAGTTCAAGAATCAGTGGAGGAGTTAAGTTGAAAAAGGTTGAAGCAATCATTCGTCCCTTCAAGCTCGACGAAGTCAAAATTGCTCTTGTCAATGCTGGCGTAGTTGGTATGACAGTGTCAGAGGTGCGCGGGTTTGGTCGTCAGAAAGGACAAACAGAGCGCTATCGTGGCTCTGAGTATACGGTTGAATTTCTACAAAAGCTCAAAATTGAGATTGTGGTAGAAGATGATCAAGTTGACATGGTAGTAGATAAAGTTATTACTGCCGCCCGTACTGGCGAAATTGGCGATGGTAAGATTTTCGTATCTCCTGTAGAGCGAATTATCCGAATCCGTACTGGCGAGAAAGATTTAGAAGCTGTCTAAATCTTTCTCGCAAAGTTTAGGAAGTGAGACACGAAATGTTTCTCTTCCTAAACATAAAATTTTGTTGTTACTCCTTCGTTATTTTTTCGATTAGGAAATCAATAAAAAAGCGCTACAATGTAGCGCTTTTTTATTGGAATTATCTAAATGTTCAGTATGTCCGCAACAGCGTCTCGAATATTTGAGCAATAACCGCACCCAAGATCGTAACTGTGAGATATTTGCCAACCATTGGACTCTCCCCAAATAAATCATCTTTTTTACAGCCAGTCAAAAATATTGACCATGCCTGCGTAGCATTGATAGTCTGGAACTTATTAAAACTAGATGTAAATATTAAACGCATAGGTTGTTTGCATTTGTTATAGGGCAAAATCAACTTAATCTCACGAATGATTTAGAACTGCTATAGCTATAGCCAAATAAGTTAAGCAACAAAACCCAGAAGAGAGTTGCA
>CAIJEA010000380.1 GCA_903819605.1 uncultured cyanobacterium
ACTCTATTGTGGATTCTATACCCTAGTCAAAATTTGCTATTCCTCAAAAGTCTTGGAGGAAAAACCTATGGCTCCTTGTAAGTTAATTCCAGCCAGAATAGCGCTCTCAAAATATGCACCAGTTAAATTGGCATTCGCCAGATTGGCATCAGTTAAATTAGTTCCGATTAGGATAGCTCCACTTAAATCTGCACCGCCAAAATATGATTTTTGGAGTTGAGCAACCGAAAAGTTTGCTTGTTTAACGACTGCCATACTCCAGTCAACTTCCTGCAACTCCGCATGGCGAAACTTAGTGTCGGTACAGTTTGATTGCGCCAAGATCGCTTTATATAAATACGCCCGACTGAGATCGGCATTACTGAGATTAGCTTTGGTCAAATTAGCCATGCTCAGAAAAGCATCACCCAAAAAAGTGTCACATAGCTCCGCGCCAACTAGTTGTGCTCCACTTAAAATTGCACCGCCTAAGTTCGCCTTGTTTAAAATCGCTTTGTTGAGAATCGCCTCGCTAAAATTTGCCATCAGGCATCCTGCCATACTGATATCCGCATAATCGAGCAAGGCTCCACACAAATTTGCACGGGTGAGTAATGCACCTCTTAACTTTACTCGACTTAGTTTGGCATTGCTTAAATTCGCATTACTGAGATTTGCACTACTAAAATCAGCATTCTGAAGGTTTGCCTCACTAAGATTCGCCCCATTTAGATTGACATTTTTAAAATTTTCGCCACTCAGATTTACTCCACGCAAATCTACCCCACTGAGATTTGCTGAGCCAAAATTTATACCTTTAAGCTCTAGCGATCGCAAATCAGTTTTAGTCAAATTTACATCTTGTACATTTGCTTGACTAAAATTCGTTTTGTGCAAAGTTGCACCGTTTAAATCTGCTCCCTTCAAATTGGCATTTGGGAAAACAGCTTCACTTAAATTACACCCTGATAAATTGGCATTACTTAAATCTGTCCTACTAAAGTTAGCTTTACTCAAATTCGCTCTACTAAGATTTGCTCCGCCCAGTTTAAGACCCGACAAGTCTACTTTTTGCAGATCGATCTCTTCTGGCTGCGTTTTTTTGCGCCAAGCGTTCCAACGCTCGGCTCCGTCTTTTAAATGTCTAACAATTTTTAGATCTGCCAAGGTGATTTAATTACTCAAATTCCGTTTGGATATGTTTCTAATCTATGCTGTTTTATCAAATAAATCTAGATAAGCTAAATAGCTGATAAGGCGTAGACTATGCTCAGCCAGCGTAGATCTTTAGCTGAGCGTAGTCTACGCCTCCCCTATAGATTATTGAGTAAATTTTTTGCGTTGCGATGCCAGCGATCGCGTTTAATTCTTCTTAGCGCCGATCCTGTAAAATTTTGATCCCACTCTTCATGGGTCATATCTGCTAAATATTCTAACTGAGGATCGGCATTATGGGGAAAAGGTCGAAAATCAGTTTCGAGAGTTTCTTGAGCAAAGCGTTGATTCCAAGGGCAAACATCTTGGCAAATATCACAGCCCGCAACCCAGTTTTGTAAATTAGTAGCGATCGCTTCGGGAATCTGTTCAGCTTTATTTTCAATGGTGTGATAGGCAATGCAACGATTAGCATCTACAACAAAGGGCTGCGCGATCGCCCCCGTCGGGCAAGCCTCAATGCAGCGCGTACAAGTTCCGCAATGCTCGGTATGGGGCCGATCGGGCTCTAGCTCTAGGCTAGTCAGCACCTCTCCAAGGAATAACCAAGATCCATAGTCGCGAGTAATCACATTGCTATGTTTACCAATCCAACCGATCCCCGCCCTTTGAGCAAAAGCTTTTTCAGCGATCGGACCTGTATCAACATAATAACGAACTTGAATGTTGTCTCCTTGATTTTCACTTAGTGACTCAAGCCAAGTTGCCAGAGCCTTCAGCTTTTTGGTTAAGACTTTGTGATAGTCCCGCCCCCAGCCATAGCGGGAAATTTTACCAATATGGCGATCGCTTGAATGTTGATGAGGTGTGTAGTAATTTAACGCCACACAAATGACCGACTTTACACCCATCATCACCTGTGTAATATCTTGGCGCTTGGGGTTCGTCATCCAATCCATATCTGCTTGATATCCTAGAGCCAACCATTCCTGCAATCGCTCGGCTTCAATACCAGACTCAGCTTTAGCAACGCCTACTTTCGTAAATCCTAACTCTAAAGCTTTTTGAGCGATCGCTTGTTTGATTTCTTCTTTAGTGAGTTTATTGTTTTTCATGCCGCAAATAATCACCAAGAAATTATTACAGGCTAGGGCAAACCCAGAAGAGAGTTGCGGCGCATTGTGCCGCAACTCTCTTCTGGATTCATAACTATTTTACTAGCCACCACCTAACCAGCCAAAAAAGCCACCTTTTTTGTCATCTTTGGGCTTCGATGGAGGCTTTTCAGCATTGGGGGATATGCCACTGACTTGATTGATATATTTCAGAGCCAATGGTTCTTCTGGATTGAGTTTTAGGGCTTGCTGAAAACTTACTTTTGCCATGCCTGATAATTTTTGATTCATATAGACAAAGCCAAGTAAAGCGTGGCATTTACTATTGTTACAATCAGCTTGAATTGCTCCTCGCAGTTCTTTTAATGCCGAAGCCCATAATTTCTGGTTGATATAGCTTTCAGCTTGGCTAATATATTGATTAATCGAGCCATTAGAAGCATTACTATTACTAGTTTGACTTGTATTTTTTGTAGAGTTGTTAATACCAGAGTTTGTATTCTGACGCGGTGGAACTTGTGACTCACTCCGCATTTGATAACTGCTACCCGTAATATTTGTTTGATCTGAATTTACTCTATTGCTTGCGTTATTAGCTGTTGAGTTACTAGTTACAGCGGCGCTTGTGTTAATAGGTCTAGGAGGAAGAGGAGCTTTAGGCGCAACTATACCTGAACTTCCAGACTCATCCGAGAAAGGCTTATATCCTTCTTGTAGGAGTATGTGAACTAGGTTCAGCTCACTTAACAAGCCAATATTTTCTAATGCTTTCTCCAGATTTTGATACTGGGCTTTAGCAATTATCTGAATAGTTTGCTCATAATTTACTTCTTTAGAAGAAACTAAGTATTTTTTAGCAATATCTGATTGTGGTGTAAATTTTTGGTTGCGCTTCATCAAGCGCTTGCCAAGAAGTTTTAGAATTGCTGAATATTCGGTGCGCTCTCTTTCTTGAGATAAAACATTGTAGGCGGGGTTAACTAACTTAGATAAATATTGAGTAGCTATTTGCTTTTCTGTAGATGTACGTCCATGAACATCAGGATGTAAGCACTTTGCGATCAAAAGGTAACGTTTGCGGACATGGGAAGCTTCGGCTGTGAGTGGTAAGCCTAGTACAGCATAGTAATCATTAAAATCATATTGACCGATACCACGATCTATCCGAAATGTTCTTGGATTTTCCACTATCGATCCTCGCCTTTTTGCTACCCAAACATGAATTTTTTAGATTTCAAAAGATTCTAAACCAGATTAGTCATAATAGCTTACCCACTATTATTACGGGTGCGATCGCAACAATCACATATTTTCTATAGATAAAATATTGAAAATTCATAAATAATTCTAAACGATTTGTAATATCCATTAAAAATTGAGACTAAGCTCAGCCAAAGTAGACTGGGGGCTAAGCTTAGTCGTAGCTTTTATGTATGCCATATATAGAATCCAGAAGAGAGTTACTGCGATTCGCAGTAACTCTCTTCTGGATTCTACTTTTATTCGCTACGGCTATACGAATTCTTACAACACTTTACGCTAAAACCCGAACAAAGAAAAATCTTGAAAGCATTGCGAAGCAATGCTTTCAAGATTTTTCTTTGTTCGCTTGGAAATTACTTTAACTAATTCCTTTGACTTTGGATTAAGGTGACTTTCTGTTCAGCTTTTTCTAAATATTCACGGCAATATTGCGATCGCTTCATCCCTTCTTCATAAAGCGCTAACATTTCATCTAAAGCGGCTTCACCATCATCGAGAATTTCGACAATTTCTTCTAAGCGCTGCAATTGTTCTTCAAAGGATAAATCTTGCAAACCCTTTTTCACATTATTCAGGTCGGTCATATACTTTCTCGATTTTGACTTTGGCAATTTCCGATCGCCGCATGACTTCTACTTTATCAAAAGCTGAGAGAGACTCATCATTGCTAAGAATGCGATCGCCTACTTGCAGCAATGCAAAGCCACGCTGTAATGGGGATAATGGATGAAGCGATTGTAAATGGGCAGTGATACTTGCGAGCTTGATGGTGGCTTGGCGGAGATGTCGTACTAGAGCCTTTTGCATATCGCGTTCGGTTTCGTCTAAACGTTGAGCACGATCGTGGAGGCGATCGCTAAAATTTTGGAATGCATAGCTATTGGATAGTAAGTTTAAACGTTGACGATAATTTTGCATCTCCAACTGCACGCTACGATTTAAGCGATTTTCCCAAAGTGCAATTTGCTGTAACAACGTATCGAGATCGTATTGCGAGACTAGCTCGGCAGCAGCAGTAGGGGTAGCAGCTCGGAGATCGGCAACAAAATCAGCGATCGTAAAATCTGTTTCATGCCCAACCGCAGAAATGATGGGAATGCGTGAATGGTAAATTGCATCGGCGACTGACAATGTATTAAAAGCCCACAGATCTTCAATAGAGCCACCACCACGCCCAACAATCAATACATCCGCATCAGTACTTTGTAAAGCGGCGATCGCTGCGGCGATCTCTTCGGGGGCAGTTTCTCCTTGCACAGTGGCGGGACTTAAATAAATCTGACAATGGGGCGATCTCCGATTCAGAGTACTGAGAATATCTTGAATTACTGCTCCTGTCGGCGAAGTGACTACGCCAATTTTTAATGGTAAAGCAGGAATATTACGTTTTCGATCTGGCTCAAAGTACCCTCGTTCTGTTAATTCTTCTTTAAGCGCAGCAAAGGCAAGATATAAATCGCCTTGTCCTGCGGCTGTCATGCGATCGCAATCGATTTGATATTTACCCCGATTTGCGTAAACCGTCAGCCGTCCTTGAACGACAACTTGCATCCCACTTTTAGGTCGAAATGATAAGGTACGGCTTGCCCACATCACACAATCGATCTGCGCTGATTCGTCCTTAAGCGTAAAATAGCGATGTCCAGATGCGGCGGTTGTAAAACCTGAGATTTCTCCAGTTACGCGCACAATACCAATTTCTTCGCGCAACAAAATCGTGATTGCCTGCGTCAAACTAGTCACAGTCATCGCATCTTTAGAACTACCCATAAAACCTACTGCTTATTCCGCGATCGCCGAATATGAATAAATTATTTAACGCCCTGACATATTCTATGCTGCTGCTTGTTATGTTTCCTAACGCTTTACAAGCTCAAGCGATTGCAGACAGTAAAGGTAACTATTACAGAAATGAAACAGACGTACAAGCTCCCAGCAGGTTTTCCAAACTTTCCTCTGGCTCTCTTTGGCGAGTTGTCGTTGACGAACTCAACTGTCGTCAAGATAAAAGCATATTTAGCCCTGTCATTCGCACCTATCTTGCCAATGCCCTGTTAGAAGTTGAAGTTTATCGCGGTGGCTCCGATGAGGTTAACGTGAATCCACTCGATCTAAATGGGAAACCTTGGATGCCTGTGCGCGGTAAAGATTCAGAAGATGTTTGCTATGTCAGGGCTAATAGTCGATTTATTCAGCCTGCTACTCTAAAGTAATCCTACGACGCTTTGCGATCAAGCCCAAACCAATAAAAATCTCAAAAGTATTGCTTCGCGATACTTTCGAGATTTTTATTGGTTTGGGCTTGATCGGTAATTTCTGTAAATATAGAGATAACGCAAAGTGCCATCTCTAACTATTTGGAGATTTGCGATCGCGATCGCGTCAAATCCATAATTTACAGTGTTATACCGTAGTATCATGGAATGCAGTAGGTTTTGATAAGTAACGTTTTGCCTTACCTATCATGACTGTCTACCCTTTAAATAAGAAATACGGTCAGTTGTGGAACTTTCTTTAAAGAGTGAATATGCAATCTTGGCGATGCTTGAGCTAGCTAGTAACTTTGCCCTCGATCAGCCATTACAAATTCGTCAAATTGCTCATCAGCAAAATATTCCCGATCGCTATTTAGAGCAGTTACTAGCCACTCTAAAACGCCAAGGATTAGTAAAAAGTCAGCGTGGATCTAAGGGAGGATATATTCTTGCCCGTGAGCCTTGGAAGATTAGCTTGCTTGAAGTCATTCGTGGCATTGAAGGCTACGATCCGATTTCCGAGCAAAAAAATGGCAAGGCAAGCAATGAAAGTGCTTCTCTCTCGGTGATTCGTGAAGCATGGGAATCGGCTCAAAAAGCGGCTTCTAATGTTTTAGATGACTGTACGCTCAAGGATTTGTGCGATCGCCAACGCCAGCGCCAAATCGCAACAACTATGTATTACATCTAATGTAGATATACTAAAAATCTGGGCAGACAAAGAAAAACCAGAATTCCAGAGCAGAATATTAATTTTGGGGAATAGCGATCGCCACACTATTTGTGGTGGCGATCGCTTGGAGCAACTTTCAAGCAAAGAAACCACAAGAAACTTTTAAAAGCGTTGCTTTGCAACGCTTTTAAAAGTTTCTTGGTTTAAATCCGCGTGCAAAGCGTTGTA
>CAIJEA010000381.1 GCA_903819605.1 uncultured cyanobacterium
GCCCCTCCAGCTTTACACCCGGCTTTAGCCGCACAAACTTCCCCTCTCCTGCGGGAGAGGGGCTAGGGGTGAGGGCTTTACAGACTTCCACGTAACACCAGTTATTAGTAACGGTTGAGTAACGTTACTAACTGCTGATTTCGTCTTTCTAATAATGTGATGTCATCCTTTGTAAAACTGGCTTGCCAGCATTCTGGAGGTTGGGGATAGTTGGCTGGATCGTAGGATGAAAAAACGCTTGGTTTTTTCTTGTTAATTAGTTGGATGACTCCCATAATTGTGCCATCGGTTTCTTGAACTGGCATCACTAAAATACTGCAATGTCTATAGCCTAATTTGAGATCTAGCTGTTTAATATTCTCGCTGTTGTGATAGAAATAAAAATCAAATGGGAGGTTGAGGCTTTCACAGGATTCTAATACTTTGCCCATATAGCTGGCATTGGTTGGGATTCTGATATCCTGAGCTTTTTCTGGCAGATTTACTTTTGTAACTAATTCATTTTTGAGAGAATCTAGTATCCATAGAGTAGCCCGATCGCAACCAATTAGTCGCCTATAGGTTTCATTTACAAACTTAAATAAATCCACATCTGTTAAGTTTTCTTCGGCATCAGCTAAGGGTCTCTGAAGATATCTTTGATAGAGCGTTAATAGCAATGTTGATATGGTGTCAGCTTGGGAACTCGCGCCGTAATTAACGAAATATTGCACCAGATTATTGTTCTGTCCGAGACACCAATTATTTCTCAACCATAGCCCTAAACTAAGGTGATATTTAGCGATCGCATCAATCTCAAGTTTAAGTTTCAATGGTACGGGAATCATTCTTTCTAATTCGACAATTGCTTCTTCTAAATTATTAGGAATGTATACGCCAGTGGGTGAGTCTAAATCAGGAGTGGGATAGATTTTATATGTTTCTTCAGACATTATTTTATTTTTCAAGATATGGGATGGCTAATTCGGGATATCTCCTGAAATACACATCATAATGCTAACCAAGGCAATTGAGCCGATCGCTTCTATTGCTCGTTTGCGTTGATGTTGATATTCTGCCATGTGACGCTTTAGGCGATCGATGGGTTGTTTGTATGTGGTATTCACTTCTTGCGTATCAATATCTAACTTTACGAAACCTCGTCCTTCTTAACAAGTTCTGGATCAAAAATCAGCCAATCATGAAAATGTTTATTAATCCACGTACTTAAATCAATATATTTTCTTCCAATAGACTGCAATCTATAATTCATATTTCTTTGGTAATAACTTTTGTATTCCGAATTTCTAATAGCTATAAAATTTAATGTGTAAGTTAGCATTCTCAATCTTGCAAGAGCCATTTTTAAATTGTTACGGGCAAAATTCTCTATTTCTGAATCCTCCTTAGGCTTATCAAATGGAGAAATAGAATTATCTTTAATAATTTTATTAAATGCAATGAGATCTAAATCTAACTCATAAAAGGCATCATCAGAAATCTCATAATTAATTTTATTTCTTATTTCAGGTTCATTTCCTAGTGCAAAAGGTCTAACTCCTATATTCCAATATCGATCAATTCCCGCACGAATTCTAAAATGCTTAAAGTTTTCAAAAAATCGTTGAAACTGTCTTTGGTGTTCATCCGTTGAACGATCAATAGCTTGGATCTTAATCGTTTTTTCTTGATAATTTAGCACTTGACAATCTATAGAACGATCCATCCATGCCGTAAAGTTGATTTGTGTTCTACTTAATCCCTGTATTAAAAAATAATGGCTCAATAGGTGAATCAGGGAGGTGAAATAAAGGAAGAAATTGATAAAATTAAAATTGTAGCGAAATCTAAAAGCAGCGAATAGTATGCTGAGCGTGAACTTAACCCATCTAATCGAAGATGAAAAATGTTA